>CAZJIR010000315.1:0-4030 GCA_964546095.1 uncultured Pirellulales bacterium | reverse complement strand
CGAGTTGTACGTACCCTCACTCGTTACCAGGGATGGTTATGTTCATAACGTAAGAACTGGTAAAGAGTATGACTATATCCGCCATGCCATCAGTGAAGCCGAACCCAATGACCATATAGTAGTTGGGCCGGGTATTTATTACGAAAACATTAACTTTGAAGGCAAGCAACTAATTCTTAGTTCAACAGACCCTAACGACCCATCCGTGGTTGAAGCTACTATTATCAACGGTGGAAACCAGGCGGTCACTTTTTCCAGCGGTGAAAATACCGACTGTCTAATTATCGGCTTTACTATCACGGACTCAAACACCGGCATATACTGCTCTGGTGCATCCCCCACAATAACCAATTGCAGCATCACAGGAAATGCCGATGCCGGCATCAAATTATGCAACAGCAGCAACCCGACTATTATAAATTGTCGCATTACAACAAACGCCGGCTCGGGTATCGAAATGTTGAAACAGATAGAGGGAAGAAATGAGCTCTATAACTATACCACAATCACTAACTGTGTCATTGCCGAAAACGGCCAACACGGTATCACAGGCGGCATACCTTCAATCACCAACTGTACTATTGCCTCAAACACCGGATGCGGCATTTCCAGTTATCAGCCAACCGTCACCAACTCCATTATTTATTACAATAATACCGGCCTCGATGATGTTCAGATAGAAAGTGATTTAGCCACTGTAACGTATACCGATATCCAAGGTGCTTGGCCGGGTGAAGGTAATATCGACGAAGAACCTTGTTTTGTTAATATCGGATTTTGGGACGAGAATGGTACACCTGAAGATACAAACGACGATTTCTGGGTTCAGGGCAACTATCACTTGCAGTCCCAAACCGGCCGATGGGATACCAATAACCAAACATGGATTCAGGATTCGGTAACCAGCCCATGCATTGATGCCGGAAGTCCGGATTCAGATTGTAGCATGGAATTATCACCAAACGGCGGATGCATAAACATGGGAGCCTATGGAGGCACGCCGCAAGCCAGTATGTCGTTATAAGACGAAGATAATTTATCTGATTTAAGAGACGAAACCGACCAACAGGAATCCAGAAGCACAATAAGGAGGATTATACATGTGTCGTAATCGAGTACAACAATTCAATCGCCGCAATTTTCTAAAGGTAACTGGCTCCTTCCTGGCTGGCATGAGTTTAGGAGTAACACAAATTGTACAGGCTGAAAACGTCCAGCCCGCTCCCAAGAAAGCTAAAGCCAAACGGGTACTCCGTTTTGCCCATATGACCGACTTGCATGTCCAGCCGGAAAGGGGAGCCGACAAGGGGCTGACTGCTGTCCTGCACCATGCACAGAATCTGAAAGATACACCCAGTATGATAATTACCGGCGGTGATACGATTATGGACAGCTTTGGAGCCGACGATGCCCGCACTACATTGCAATGGAAGCTCTTTAAGAAAGTCATGCAGGACCATTGTTCTTTGCCGGTTAAATCGTGCATCGGGAATCATGATGTGTGGGGCTGGAACAAAGAAGACAGTAAAACAACCGGCGAAGAAACTCTATGGGGCAAAAAAAGAGCAGTACATGAACTAAATTTGCCAAACCGATATTATAGTTTTAATCATGCCGGATGGCACTTTATAATGCTCGACAGTACATATCTCCATAGCAACAAAAAAGACTATATCGCCAAACTGGACGAGGAACAATTTGAATGGTTGTCATCCGATTTGGCCGGTACTGCCGGTAAAGTTCCTGTACTCATCGTGACCCACGAACCCATCTTCTCGGCTGCATCCTTCTTCGATGGAGATAATGAAAAGAGCGGAAACTGGAAGGTCCCGGCCGCATGGATGCACATTGACGCCAGACGGCTGAAAGACCTGTTCAAAGCACATTCCAATGTGAAACTTTGTTTAAGTGGTCATTTACATCTTGTTGACCAGGTGCTGTATTGCGGCGTAACCTATATTTGTGACGGCGCTGTTTGTGGCGCATGGTGGAAGGGCGACCACCAGGAATGCGATGAAGGATATGGTATCATCGACCTTTATGATGATGGAAGTTTTGCTCATCAATATGTATCCTTCGGCTGGGAACCAATAGATTAATACGAATTGAACAATATTCGTTCCCTAAAATTGGATCTCAGCGGCTTGTTAGATGGTCTGTTTTCTACTCTTTTACGTGTTCAAATATTTGCATGTAAAAATATTGTCCAACTTCTACAACTGCTTTAGGCATTAACTTTATTGTTTTTCTTAAATCTTCCGGTGAATATCTTACATCCAAAGGAGGCCCAAAAGGAGTCTCTTGTTTTTGTATTTCCACGATTGCCAATCTACCGCCTGCCTTGAGTAAGCGTTTTGTTTCTTTTTCGAAACCTTCGATTTGGTCTTTCGAAAATCCATAAAACACAGTGGAAAGATATATCAAATCTATGGAAGAAGCCTCTATTTGTGTTTTCTTAGTTATGTCTCCTACTATCGCTTCTATATCGATTCCTTTTTCTTCCTGCTTCAGTATTTCTATTGACTCATTGTCAGGGTCCAAGGCATAAACTTTTGCTGAATTATTCAACAATTTAGAAAATTCCTTCGCCATATAACCATTTCCGCAACCGGCATCAAGGATTGTCTGTCCGGAACGAATATTTAATTCCTGCAGGATTACCTCTTTATTAAGGAGGCTTTCCGATGACTTCCCCCTATGATGATGTTTCTCCTTTACGGATTTCTCATATTCTACTATATCTGAATAATTTGATTCTTTATTCATTTTCTTCATCCATCTATTGTCCGGCGAATTTAGTACGAACGCTGTAGAGTGAAGACCTTGCAGTGATAAACAGAGTCTTTTTATCCTTTCCACCGAAAACTATACTAATCGGTCTTTGTGGAACCTTGATTGTATCGAATTGTTTTCCCGACGGTTCGAAAACAAGAATCTGGCCGGCGGCGAGATAAACATTACCCCGGTCATCGACAGCTATATCCTCTCCACCCTCATCGGCAAAGAGCTTCCCGTCAGACAGCGTCCCATCAGGCTCTACAGTGAATGTAAAAGTCTTCAAATCTGCTTCATTTGTAACATAGAAAGGTTTCCCCGGCACAACCTTGCCCATTCTGAAGGCTCTCATTAAATCTGCCGTTTTTATGCCCCAACTGGTGGCTCCGGTGGTAAAGCCTGAGCTTACTGGAATAAAGGTTGTTCCATCGGGTGATATATAATGGAATTCTTTCTTCCTCATCTGCCTCTGTATAAAAGCTGCCTCATCAGTCCAAGACCAGCGATTAATCGGCAGATACGCCTCCATACCCTGTCGCGATTGGGCCGGTTGAGGCACAAGACGTCTAATCTCACTGTTTGTATCTTCCGGGTCGAACGCAAACACTGTTCCGTTGCCCTGGTATGCAACGACTATCAAGTTGTCGGCTTTGTCGAAAGCTAAAACCATCGGCTGTGCTGGAATCTCACGTACCACTTCCGCTTTACTATTCTCCTGTGACCAACGATAAATGTTAAGCTTACGAGCGTCAGAGAAATAAAGTTCGCCTTTGCTGTTTACAGCCGCCCCGGCAATATTCAGGAACCCGTCTGCAAGTTTTTCGACTTTCGCTCCTTCGGCCAGGACAACCGTACCGGTTTTCGGCATAGTGGGTTTAATGTCACTGGATACATCTAATACCGCGAACTCAGGATCGCGAATCTCGACGCCCACATCAGGCTCGCAAAGTGCACTGTCAAAAGAAACTCGGCTATTACTGTAACAGTGGAAATTTCTGAACCTGATGTCACTGGAGTTTGTGACTTTAACCGCATATGGATACGGGACAAAACAACTAATCACGCGATAGAAGAACGTATTGGCAAACAGAATATTACTCGAATTATCTATTTCCAAAGGCAGGGCTTCCGGCCCTTCCTCACGTTCTTCCTCGAATTGTAAAGCGAAAAATTTCCAGTTGGAAGAGTTTTTTATGATTACTTCATTTTTGACATGATGCTCGGAAGACATTGCATACAGCCGGCCGCTCGTTGA
>CAZJIR010000314.1:0-4049 GCA_964546095.1 uncultured Pirellulales bacterium | reverse complement strand
TAGATTTTGCGCTCTAATCGGTTTGCTTTCTTTAGCAACTTCGTTTTTAAGTTTGGCTAATGTGGCCAAAGAAACTTATTTTCGTGATCTTGGTCTTAGCCAAAATCTTTCCAGGTTCTTAGCGGTCTTGCCGGCTGTTTTTGGGATATAGAAAAAAGTGGAATACAAACAAGTGAGGGAGGAAAAGGACTAACAACCGCTGAGATGATGGATATCCAAACATATCTGGCTGCCGGCTGGGATTTTGTAGGCGAACGTGCCAATGGAACAGCCAATCTGTGGCAAATACCTGAAAGCACAGGATACCCACAACTTACGGTTTTTTCTGATTTATATCGGCCTCCTGCACTGACCGGTACTGGCACACTAGAAAACCCATATAGAATTGCAACGGCAGAGGACCTGGGAGCTGTCTGTCACCATGATCCGTCAGCTTGCTATAGACTCATGGTCAACATCGATCTTTCTGGCATTACGTGGACATCCGCCCCTATTTGGTATTTTGATGGAAGGTTTGATGGAAATGGCTGTGTTGTGTCCAACATGACTATTAACGGAGGGGGTCATCTGGGCCTTTTCGGAATCTTAGATAAACACGCAATGGTTAAGAACCTGGGTGTAGCGAACGCCAATATTGTAGGCAGAGAATATGGCCCCTATTTTGGTGTGCTTGCTGCAAGAAACAACGGCGATATCAATGGCTGCTATGCCACCGGTACTATTTGTGGCCAGAAAAACAGTGTATATATCGGTGGAATGGTTGGAAGCAATACAGCCACACTCAGCAATTGCTATACTAATGGCAGTGTTTCTGGTGGGCACACGATTGGTGGCCTGGCAGGAGATAGCTACGAAGGCACGTTTACTAACTGCTACACAACTAACAATGTTGCCGGTGAAGTAGATGGAGTGTATATACCCCCTGCACCGATTCTTGGATGTTTAATAGGCTACGGTAGGAGCAGTAAGATAAATAGCTGTTACTTCCTTAAAAAACCAGACAATATTGAACTGTGGAAAAGTGCAGGCTCGCCTCTGACAGATGAGCAGATGAAACAACAAGCCAATTTTATTGGCTGGGATTTTGAAAATATCTGGACGATCTGCGAAGACACAGACTATCCACGACTGCAATGGGAGCAGGTTCAATGCGAAGAGTAGTGTTCAGTTAATGCTCCGGGATTACAATAACCATACCAAAGGCCTATATAAGTAAACTTCCTGAAATCCACGTTTAATTTGTCTTTGTTTATTTACATCTTAGCTGCTATACTTTTTACCCATGAATATACGCAGTGCGAAAATTTTGGATGTCAAAGGTATGAACGCCTTGATTAGCTCTTACGCAGAGCGGGATAGAATGCTGTTTCGCTCTATTGCGGATATTTATGAAAATCTGCAGACTTTCACTGTGGCCGAGGCTGATGGCAAGGTAGTTGGCTGCTGTGCCTTAGAAGTCATATGGTCAGACCTGGCGGAAATAAAATCATTAGCAGTCGATAAAGCTAACAAAGAAAAAGGCATAGGAAAGATGTTGGTAACCGCCGCCCTTGAACAGGCTACACAGCTTGGTGTGCCGAGGGTTTTTGCGCTTACACTTGAGCCTGAGTTTTTTGAAAAACTTGGCTTTAAGATAGTTGAAAAAAAGACGCTGCCTATGAAGGTCTGGAGTGACTGTGCCAGATGCCCAAAGCAGGACAATTGCGATGAGACGGCAGTCATTAAAAACGTATCTCGTGAATCGTGAACAGTATCTCGCCAAAAAAATATAAGCAAACGAAATAACATAATTACAACACAGTCATTGAATATATAAAAATTAGACGTATTGATCTGACATCAAGACTTTATGGCTCAAAGAGTTTGTCCAGTATGGGTTGGTTATCTTCTTGCAAGTCCTGTCAGAAAACTGTCCCAAAACCCAAAGAAGATACTTGGCACATACATCCGGGAAGGTATGAAGGTTTTAGATATCGGCTGCGCGATGGGCTTTTTCAGTTTGCCCCTTGCAGAAATGATTGGCAGCAGCGGCAAGGTTATATGCATTGATATTCAGGAAAAGATGATTAAATCGCTTGTCAAACGTGCACAGAAAGCAGGTTTTTCAAGCAGAATTGAAACACGTGTATGTAGCGCCGATTCACTTTGTATAGATGACCTGAAAGAAGCAATCGATTTCGCTCTTGCGGCCGCTGTTGTACACGAAATCCCCAGCCCTTCCAATTTCTTTACAGAAATGCACGAAACAATAAAGCCAGATGGAAGATTTTTAGTCACAGAGCCGAAGGGACACGTATCAAAAGAGGATTTTGATACGACGATATCTACTGCAGAAAAGATTGGCTTTAAGGTAATTGAAAGACCTCGTGCAGGACGCAGCCGTGCTGTTCTGCTGGAAAAAAAGTGTCAAAAAAATAATATCTGAAATACCAACACGACACTCCAAACGAAAACCTGATTCGACGTGTACTTTAGCCTACCTGCCGGCGTTGGAAGAAGGCAATAGCCAATGCGAGTATAGCCACCGTGTAGCACAACGCATAAGAAGCACCTATTGCAATATACTTGATTGGAACTTCGTTACCTTCGTAAATGGCATCGCTTATCCAGAATATTTGAAGGTTCGGAACCAGAAATCTACCAATTTGGGCCCACAACTGGGTCTCGGCAAATCTGCCGAATGCATAATCGCTCACAAGACCCAACAAAAAAATTCCAATGCATGCAGAAAGAGTGACTACAATGTTAAACCTGGATGAAAATGCCACGGCCAGAGCTACTATTATTATAGCAGCCAACAGCAGTAATATCGAACCGTAGATATCCACGGCATTGAAACCGTTATCCCCAGGTTTAAATTGCCAGCTTCGATTGATAAAAGCCAAAAACACGATGCCGAACGTAGCGAATATACCGGTTAGAACAATAGCTGTTGATGAGAATTTCCAATCATAAGCATAGTTTAAAAAAGCACTTAGTAGAAATACTGCAAGGACAACAATCCCCGCCGTAGCCAGAACCGTCCAGTCATGCGTATCATTTACCGTTTCGAGGACACCGTGTCTAATAGCCATAAGGAGGGCTATTGTGCAAATATAATGCGCCAGAACCACAGCAGCAGCCACACCTAAAAATTTAGCAATAATAAATATAGGACGTTGAACAGGTTTGCTCAGGACGGTCGTTATGGTCTTATTCTCCATCTCCTTTGCCACAGCTCCAGATGCTGAAAATATTGCAATGAACAAGCTGGTCAAAAACAGCGTAGATAATCCTATCTCGCGTAAGAGCTTATTGTCGTCGCTCATCGTATACATCGTAAGAGACGGACTTAGAAATAATAATAATAAGGCAGCAACAATGATTATAGCATAGACTGGTTGTCTGAGAGTTTCTATGAAAGTATTTTTTGCTATCGTGAATAACTTATTCATTTTTCACAAGAAACTCACACTAACTGTGTTAAACGCCAAAACATCGCAATTTTGGTTTGATATAAGAACTTAATTTTTTTGTAATTGTGTCTATACTAAAATAACGTTTATTGTTATATTACGCAATCTGTAACTTGTAAAGAGCATATACAGATATTATATGAATACTGTGTCGGTGGTTTTTTTGTTCGGAATATAAAGCCGGGATAAAAAAAATGACAGTATCATCCAAACGTCCTGAACACATAGCGCTGGTATCTTTGATTTTGAGCGTGGTATCTTTCGGCATCGTCTTTCTTCTGGGCCGATGGAGCGGCTTCTTCGCCGTTTCAGCAATTAGCTGGCTGCTCCTTTCCTGCGCCCTGATTTGGCTGGTCTTATGCTTACAGTTCCATCAATACTCCATGGCCGAGCAGGAAAAGCTCGATATGAGCCAATTGGGTAAGGATGAAAAAGCATCGACAATATTTCAAGCCAGTGGTGAACGTGCCGGTTTATTTGCCGCCGCCCAGCGGCGTCTGCAAATCTTTGAAAAATGGTTCATTCCCCTATTCTCAATATTAATCGCCGCCTTTCAATTAAGCCTCGGATTACACTTATTAAAAACTATATTGG
>CAZJIR010000313.1:0-4055 GCA_964546095.1 uncultured Pirellulales bacterium | reverse complement strand
AATATATTGGCTGTTTTCATTAACGTGGATACTTTTCGAGTATTTGTTGGTAGTTGTCTGCGATTCTCTTTGCGACTAAGTTCCAGGTGAAATTTTCGAGCACTTTTTTTCTTGCATTCTTGCCTAAAGTGGTTCTTTTGTCCGGTGAATCGAGCAATTCAACTATTTTTTTGTAAAAACATTGTACATCTCCCGGCGGAACCATAAAGCCGGTAACATTATCTTCGATCTGTTCAGGGATTCCTGAAACATTAGAAGCTATGACAGGAAGTTCGCACGCCATAGCTTCGAGCACAGCATTTGGTAGTCCTTCATAATATGTCGGCAGAACGAATATCTGTGCGATGTGATAGTATTTGATTAGCTCGGAGTGTTCGATAGAATTTAACATTGATATATTGGTCAGGCGTTTGTTTCTAACGCTTTTTTCTATATGGTTTTTCAGCGGGCCTTTTCCGATTATGTATAATCTCGTTCCGGGATGACTTTTGTTAAGTAACTCTGCGATTTTGAGCAAATCCAGGATTCCTTTTCCGACACAGAGTTTTCCGACGAAAAGGATGACGCTATTTCTTCGGCTCTGAGGGTTGAGATTGAATAGTTCAGTATCAACAGCATTGTAAACAACATCGGCGGCGATATTATAGTGATTTTCAAACTCCTTCCTGAGGGAGTTCGAAACAACCGTCAATTTTTCGCATGATTTAACAAGGTTTGATTCGATTCTGGTATAAATGGGGAGCATTAAGTTTCGGTAGAGGGCATCAAAATCTTTTATCGGCCTGTGGAAAAGGGGAATCCCTTCTTTATTACACCAGTGAGCTGTGACCATGACCGGACAATTACTGTTTAAGGTTGGCATTACGCTACTATGAATATGTACCAGGTCTGCTTTTTCTTCCTGGAGGATATGTTCAATTTTTTTAGAAAATACGGAAAGATTTAAAGGTGATATACCTCCGACTTCCACACTTCTGACCGGTATCTGCTTATAGCAATAGCTTCTGTTGTCTTTACCTCGCAAAATTACCAGGATATCGTACCCCATTTTTATCAGTTCTTTTGATAGATAGAACACGTAATAGCCGATACCACCGCAATTCGGCGGAAACTCTGGTGTAACCTGTACTATTTTCATGCTGTCTTCAGCAGGCTAGAGTATATCCTGTCCAACCTTTGTGTAACTGACCGCCAGGTAAATTTCTCTTCGATTAATTTCCTTGCATTGGACACGATGCTTTTTCTTTCCTCGGGTTTGCCCAATACGTCTAATATGGTCGAAGTTAGACTATCAACATTTCTTACTTTGAACATATAACCATTTATACCGTGCTCAATTAGTCCTTTGTAAGCTGAGATGTCTGAAACTACAACAGGGGCACCGCAGGCCATTGCTTCTAAAAGCGCTTTTGGCAAGCCTTCGGAATAGGAAGGCAGGACGAAAATGTCGCTTGCCAAATAATACTTTTTCAACTTGTCGTTTTCTATGTTCGTAATGAGTTTCACGTGGTTATCGAGTTTTAATTTATGAATCATATCAATAACGATTTGTCTTGCCGGGCCGTCGCCTATTATCAGCAGGTTTGTGTCGTTGTTCGATATGGTAATCTTCTGCATCGCCTCTATAAGGTCGAATTCACCCTTTCTTCCGTTCAGAACTCCTACAAATAACAGCAGGTGTTTGTGACTCTTCAAACTTTTGATTTCTGCGATTTCGTTAGGGCAGCTTAAATCATTGGAGAATTTAGTTGTGTCGACTCCGTTAAAAATAACATTAACGTTTTCGGTGATACCGTATTCTTCTTTAATCTGTTCTGCGACGGAATCGTTAACGGCAGCCAGGGCATTGGAAAGATTAAGATAAAGCTTTTCATAAAGCAACTCTTTTCTATTGAGCTTAATGGTTGAAATTTTTCTAATGCTTTTTCTATCGGCATAACTTTCCAATTTTCTGTGAATCTGAACTTTGTTGAGAGTTTTATATTGAGCTTTTCTGACGATGTGCACCGAACTGACAACGGGTACTTTTAAACGCAGCAGCGGCCGTAATAAAAGTAAAACCAATGCTGATTCACTGTGGCTGTGGATTAAGTCAAACCTGTTTTTAATGTGAAGGGAAAGAAACTTTACTACGGCGAGCAGGCTGAAAACCAAGTTTTGTTTTGCCTTGATTCTATAGATATTAAATGCAAATTCTCTATCCATAGATTCACAGCCCTGTACGTATTTAGTTATTACGGTTACATCGTTACCGAGGTTGGCCTGTGCAATCGAGAGTTCATAAGGTCCGGGACCAAGGCCGGCCCACGGTGGAACAAAAGCTGAAGTTATTCTACAAATTTTCATTTAGCCTTATTACAATTCTTTCAGTGCCGAACCGGTTATCAAGGTTGCTTTTTATAGAAAGTTATGCTTCAAATATAAAAAAGAAGTTGGTGTTATAAAACTCATTACTCGAAGAGATAGGTAGTTGATAAGATGTTTCTGTGAGCCATAGGGGTAAAGGAATCCAAAACCCTTTCATATGCCCCTTCACAAATTTGAAATTATGGCGGGCCATAAAATCTTTAAAGCCATCATACGTCCAATTGTTCACGTGCTGGGCATGTGGGCCTTTTTTCTCATATTTGTAGCAATAGTTGTTTGGAATACTGCAGATTAGTTTTGCGCCAGGCATGGCAATTCTGTGAATTTCGTCTACGGCACGGTCAATTTCCGGAATATGTTCAAAGACCTCCGTCGATATTATTAGAGACACAGAGTTCGATTCCAGAGGAATATTTGTGGCGGACGCTATGGCGATATTAATGTTTTTGCTCTTTCTTAAGACCCTTAATAACTGGAATTCGGAGAATGAAAAATCGAACGCATTATAACATGTATTCTTCGGCCAGAATCTCCTCAAGCTCATGTCTCCGCTACCTACTTCCAGGCAAACCGTGTCGTCTGTGAAAAGTTGCTTAATCCATCTACCTATATTCCTTTCAATAAAACCATCAACCAATAAGTCGTTTCTTAAGTTAAGTGCCGGCCAAAGGATGGTCTTTAAGATTAATTTTAGCTTGGAATCTCTTCGTATTCCTGCCACATGATTGGTTTGAGCCACAAGCTCTTCGGAGCATGGGATGTTGTATTTACCTATGCAAGTTTTCTTGGTGGTAGTCCAGTTAAGTCTCTTCACAGTCAGACCTTTATATTATGTCCGGCTTTCCGGCGTATGCTGCCGTGAGCTTGTAAGGCCCAAAGCAATTCCATGGGGGGCATAAAATCTGATGTTATTCTGCAAATTCTCCTTGGGACAAGTTCTCTCCTGTTGGCAGTATATAGACACTTATTTCATTCTTCGATTTGTTGTATAAACCAATCACAGAATCGTTCCATACCAGCAGGAGAAATCAGGTCAATATAAGCCTGTTGGCCGTTTGTAGCTATCTCAATTCGTTTTCTATCATTTCCTAAAAGTTCATATATGACTGATTCAAAGTCTTTGAAGTCCCAACTAAACGGTTGATAAGTGGCTTCTTCGATGAAAATATCAGGCCAAGTCTTCATATGAGCCATAGATGGTTTCAACAAACAGGCTCCGAATATAAAAGCTGACCAGTCCCGCACACATAACTCTCCATAACCAAATGGGCTGACCACAATCTTACAATTTGCCATTGCCCAATTGTATTGAGAAAAAGAAAGCCACTTATTCGGAGGAACATTTAGATTCTCATCTTTTTCGGAAATCTCT
The DNA here is from genome assembly GCA_964546095.1 of uncultured Pirellulales bacterium. GTDB lineage: Bacteria > Planctomycetota > Phycisphaerae > Sedimentisphaerales > Anaerobacaceae > NIOZ-UU13. Next base: position 316 of record CAZJIR010000313.1, on the reverse strand, counting down.
CTTAATCTTTTCGCCACTTCAGCTCGATGAAAAGCCAAGCTTTTTCGTGTGTAATTTGTCGACATTCTGACGAATAGGTCCAACCCTCTTTTTTGGGCGGTATCTACAAAAGGAACTCTGTAACTTACCGGCCAGTAATCTGGAATAAAACGTCGCAAGCGATCTTTTTTAGTGTAAGAATCATACATGTTTCCTAAGCCTATGTTCCAAGAAAGCCGAACTTTGTGCAACAGTTTATCATCTAACGGATAAAACTGCTTAAAGACAGGGTTGTCTTCTACGCCAAATTGCTTGTGATAAAAATCAGACCAGATTC
>CAZJIR010000312.1:0-4087 GCA_964546095.1 uncultured Pirellulales bacterium | reverse complement strand
ATATTCTGGGCTATGAGCATACCCGCAGCTTTCCCGCCGACGAACCCACTACCAACTAATCTGCTCTTTATGCTTATCAAATCAGCAAGAGATAAGTTCTCTTGCGCAAGAGCCGAAATCCTCTTTTCGCGTCCAATCATTAATCCACAAAGCTTTTTAATGATTTCCTTAATTTCTACAGAATCCGATGGTTCTGATAATAAACTCTCGGCACTCATAAAGAGACGGTCCCAGTAATCCAGAGTTCTTACTGAATCATCCACGCCTTTTTCCGAAATATGTGAAAATAGTCTTGTTGCATCTATACTACTGATGATTGGTGAGAACTTTCCTTCCTGCTGCACATGCGGAAGAAACATTGTAGGGGAGTAACGATTCCAAACCTTCAGTGGATGAACGTAATAATTTCCTTCGAAATTATACAGGTCGAGCAACAACTGAGTTGTTTCTCGAATGCGGGCAATAGTATTAAACGAATGATGGTTTCGCAATAAAGTAAAATAGGTAATAGTGTCCAGCTCATAAAGGTAAGGACACGTAACCATAAAGAAATTACCTATCATCAAGTCAGTCGCCCATGCCGAGAGAAGGTCGGAAAGACAATCGAATACATAATAAGTCTCTCGTCCTTCCTGGGAAATTATATTATGTACCTTTGTAGTGAAAGCCTCGAAACCACTGGTCGCATCCAGTTGATAGGTAGTAACACTCGGTTGGTTTTCTATGAGAGGTTTATGCTTGGCAAACCTCAGGTAAACAATGTTTCTACCATCTTGTACGGCACGAGCAATATAAGGATTGACAAAAATCTGATAATCCTCTATCCTATCGACCTGCCATACAATATTATCACCTTTTTTCAGGTCGCAAAGTATTTCATCCAAACCTTTAATACCGGTACTTGCCCATGCGGCCATAAATTAACCTTTCTTTCTATAATATCTTTTATAATCAATTTCTAATTCCTTTACTTTGTATCCTATTATCCGAGGTGTAGTTTTCAGGTCTCTGGCTGTCGCAGCAAGATTGCCATTGCAGCGTTTTAGTGCATCGACGATTATGTCACGTTCGAATAAATTAAGCCTTTCCTTGAGTGAACCGGTACCGATTGTATCTGATGCGTCGGAAGTTTGCAGAGTTGGGGGAAGGTGGTGGCCATGTATTACACCGTCAGTACTCAAGAGAACTGCTCTCTCAACGCAGTTCTCTAACTCTCGCACATTGCCCGGCCAATGATAAGCTACCATCATATTGATTGCCGGAGTGCTGATTCGCCGCACATCCTTGTTCATCTTCTTCGAATATTGCTCCACAAAGTAGTCTGCCAATAAAAGAATATCATCCTTGCGGTCTCGCAATGGTGGAAGGAAAACAGGAAATACATTTATACGATAGTAAAAATCCTGACGAAAATCCCCTTCATCCAGTGCTTTTTCCAAATCACGATTAGTTGCCACAATAATCCTGGCATTTGTTTTTAAGGTATGATTGCTGCCTACCCTCTCGAATTGCCGTTCCTGTAAAACTCGAAGAAGTTTGACTTGTGTAACAGAAGAGAAGTCCCCTATTTCATCGAGAAATAACGTGCCAGCTTCTGCTTCTTCGATGCGCCCCTTTCGGCTCTGTATTGCGCCGGTGAAGGCTCCTTTTTCATGACCAAACAGTTCACTTTCAAGCAGGTTCTCATTTAGCGCAGCGCAATTGACCCTAACAAAAGGCTTATCTGCCCTGGGGCTTAAATAATGAATTGCATGAGCAACCAACTCCTTACCAGTACCAGACTCGCCGCGAATAAGAACGGTTGTATCGCTGGCAGCCACCTGATGAATTTGACGGTACACATCACGCATAGCATTGGAGTTACCTATAATATTTTCAGGTCTGAATTTATCTTCAAGCTCGTGACGCAATCTAATATTTTCATCCTCAAGCTCCTGTTTTCGTACTGCGACTTCCCGTCGAATTCTTACATCATTAGCGACCATACTGGCTACAATACTGAGAACACGCATATCCTCATCAAGTGAAACCCTCTCATCAAATGCCTTATCAACCGAGATTGCCCCAATCACCTTCTGGCCAATCGTAATCGGCGCACATATAAAACTTATCTCTTCTTTTGTGACATTCCAGCGGTCGAAGCGATTCAGGAACAACGGTTCCTGTGAGACCTTTGGAATAATCATGGCTTTGCCTGTTTGCATTACCTTCCCCGTAACACCTTCACCCATCCGATATCGAATCTTCCGGCTATGTTCCTGTGAAAGATTGTGAGCCACTTCAATTCTTATCTCACTCCCATCAGGTCCAAGCAGAGTAACCGTTCCCCTATGTAAATCTAATTCGCAATCAAGTATGTCCAGAACTTCAGCAAGAGTTTGTTTCTGGTTTTTGCCCACCGCCAGTATATGGCTGATTCTGTAAAGCGTTTCCAATTCATGTACGTGATGAGTAGAATGTGCTACATTTTTTTTCAATCTAAAACCATTAGAAGCCATAATAAAACTCCTTATATAATTGATATCATACAACGTAATTGTATTGTTCTACAATAAATATTACAAATATGTATTATAAGAAAATCAAAACTATTATATCGTTATAACGATATAACTTACTTTGATTATTCATATTACATAAATTATTGGAACAAATGATTTCATTTATATCACATTTCTCCAATTTTACCAACGCATCCTAAAAAATACTACATTATTGTAGGCATTTTATTAAATACGACACATATGTCGCAAAATTATTTTGATAAAATACCAAAACAATACACTTATCTCCTTATAAAACAAGGTGTTATGTCAATATCTCAATAACTGGCACGGTTATTGCTTAATAAATACGAACTGTAGGTCAGGCACATTGGTTCAGATGATATTGAAACAGAACTGAGCAATGCCAAAGTATGGTTTTAGAAAGGTACAGAAAGTGATGATTGTGAAAAGTAGATTTGCGCGAGAGAAAAGTGGCTTGTTCATATCGGCATTCCTTATAGTGCTTACTCTATTCTGTAGCAACACCATGGCCGCCGAAGAAACGATAAATATCGAACATTTGAAACAAGGCCTGGATACAGTTTGGGTACTATTGGCTGCATTCCTCGTATTCTTCATGCAAGCCGGATTCGGAATGGTCGAAGCCGGCTTTATCAGGGCAAAGAATACGTGCAACATCCTTACAAAGAACTTTCTGGACTTCTGTATGGCTTCGCTTGGTTTCTTCGTAATTGGCTATGGCCTAATGTTCAGTGACGGTAATGGTTTTTGCGGTATGAAGGGCTGGTGCCTGTTTGGGCTCGAGTCAACGGTCAATGGTATTCCTCTTTATGCCTTCTGGCTGTTTCAAGCGGCGTTTTGTGGAGCGGCGGCAACGATAGTGGCCGGTGGAATGGCTGAACGGATGAAATTCCCGGCCTATCTAATTTACTCGTTCCTTATTTCAGCCTTTATATATCCAATTGTCGGACATTGGATTTGGGGCGGCGGCTGGCTTTCAAATATGGGCTTTGCTGACTTTGCCGGTTCAACAGTTGTACACACCGTTGGCGGATTTGCGGCGCTTGTTGGAACTGTGATTCTAAAAGCCCGAGAAGGTAAATATAGTATTGATGGTAAACCTGCTGCCATACCCGCCCACAGTATTCCGTTGGCCTCTTTGGGCGTGTTTATCCTTTGGTTCGGATGGTTCGGATTCAACGCAGGCTCAACATTGGGCGTCACAGACGGCTCGGTTATTGGGCGAGTGGCAATCAACACAAACCTGGCCGCTGCATTAGGCGGAATTACCGCTATGATTACGGTATGGAAAAGGTATGGAAAGCCGGATTTATCAATGGCAATGAATGGTGCCCTGGCTGGCCTGGTGGCTATAACTGCACCATGCGCCTTCGTTGAACCATGGGCGGCAATAGTGATAGGAGCAACTGCCGGGGTTATGGTTGTACTTGGGGTCGAGTTTCTTGATAAACTCCAAATCGATGACCCTGTTGGAGCGGTCCCTGTTCACGGTGTTTGCGGAGTCTGGGGCACACTTTGTGTTGGAATTTTTGGCAAACAGGCATTAGGATTGGCAAATA
>CAZJIR010000311.1:2143-4102 GCA_964546095.1 uncultured Pirellulales bacterium | reverse complement strand
TAGGCCCACAAAGTCTCGCTCTTATGTTTGTTCTCAATTTTATTGTATCGTTTGCCGTTGGGCCCGTGTCTGTTCTGCAGTGGGCCATCTATGCAGATACGGCAGATTATTCAGAATGGAAAAAGGGACGCCGGGCTACCGGGCTTGTGATGTCCGCCTCACTTTTCGCGCTGAAGCTTGGGATTGCCCTGGGAGCTGCAGCTAATGCATGGATACTGGCAGCTTATGGCTATCAGCCTAATGTAGAGCAAACTGCAAAAGGATTGTTAGGCGTACGTATGGTTATGAGCGTTTACCCTGCCATTTTCGCTATAATTGGCATGGTCATTATGTTCTTTTATCCATTAAGAAGACAATTGATGATGCAGGTTGAGACCGAGCTGATCGCACGCAGAAAACAGCGCGAGCAGGATGAATCTGAAACGCAAAACACAGACACAACATTACCTGGCCAAGAGTAGCAAGGAACATAATGAAGATTACCTTTAAGGACAGAATTGGATAAAAAAATTCATATATATAGGATTGTTTATAGGTATGAAAACCGTTATTAAGCTTTTAATATTACTAACTGTGTCTTTACTCATAGTACCAGTTTGTGTAATAGCGGGCCCCAAGACTTTTAATAATCCGGTCATCTCCGGTTTTTATCCCGACCCCAGCATCTGCCGGGTGGGTGAAGATTATTACATGGTTCACAGTTCCTTTGAGTATTTTCCGGGCGTTCCCATCTCCCACAGCAAAGACTTGGTACATTGGCGCCAAATCAGATATTGCCTCACGCGAAAAAGTCAGCTTTCGCTTGAAAAAATGAGGGCTTCGGGCGGTATTTATGCGCCAACGCTTCGTTATCATAATGGCACGTTTTATATGGTCACAACCAATGTCGATGGTGGCGGCAATTTTTATGTCACCGCCAAAAATCCGGCCGGTCCATGGTCCGAACCTGTCTGGCTTGACCAAAGCGGCATTGACCCTTCACTGTTCTTCGATGACGATGGCAAGGTCTATTACTGCCGCCACGAAGGTCAGGGCGATGGTTACATCGCTCAGAGGACACTCAATCTTGAAACGTGCAAACTCGAAGGACCACTGAGGAAAATATGGGGCGGTACTGGCGGCATCTGGGCGGAAGGCCCACACATTTATAAAATCAAAGGTAAATATTACCTGATGATATCAGAAGGTGGAACCAGCTACGACCATATGGTCACTATAGCTCGCAGCGATTCACCCTGGGGGCCATACGAATCCAATCCGGATAATCCCATCTTAACCCATCGTAACCGTCCCGACAGTCCCATCCATGCACTCGGGCACGCCGACTTGGTAGAAACACCTGATGGCTGGTGGATGGTCTGTTTGGGAATTCGGCCACAGGGCGGCCGCTTTCACCACATTGGCCGGGAAACATTTCTTGCTCCGGTCACCTGGAACGACAAAAACTGGCCTGTGGTCAACGGCAATGGCACGCTTGAACTGACAATGCCTGCACCCAAACTCCCTCAGCATACTTGGAAAAAACCACCCGCCAGAGATAATTTCGACAGTGATAAATTAGCTATGCAGTGGAATTTTCTGAGAAATCCTTATGAAGATGATTTTTCTCTTACCGCCCGTCCCGGATACATCCGCCTCAACGGCTCAGCGGTGACATTTAACGACCAGGATTCACCGGCCTTCGTTGGTCGCCGCCAGACGGATTTCAACTGTATAGCTTCAACCCTGCTTGAATTTGACCCCAAAAACGAGAACGAGGAAGCCGGCCTTGTTGTTCGCGGATTCGATAGATTTTATTATACAATCGGTGTTACTCTGCGCAGTGGTAAACGCCAGGTCTTCTTCAGGAAAGTAATTAGAGGTGAGGTGGTCGATTCTATTCAATATACTGATGTTCAGCCCGGCCCCGTGATACTATCGGTCAAGGCATCTCCACTGTCTTATGAATTTTCCTGCAAG
>CAZJIR010000311.1:0-2133 GCA_964546095.1 uncultured Pirellulales bacterium | reverse complement strand
CAACAGGCGCTCGGAAAGTTCTGGGCACAGCCCTGACGAAAGATTTGTCCGTTGAAGTAATCGGTTTTGAACGTGGGATGTGTTTTACCGGCGCGTATTTTGGAATGTATGCATCAGGCAACGGGAAAAAGAGTACAAGCCCGGCGGATTTCGATTGGTTTGAGTACGTTGTTAACGAAAAATAAATGAGGAGAAAAGATAATTGAAAAGCAATGAAAGTACACATACTGCTTTGAAAGACGTGTTCAAGGACGACTTTTATATTGGTGTTGCCTTGAACTTAAATCAGATTTCCGGCAAAGAACCGGACTCCACGGCGATTGTGGAAAAACACTTTAACAGCATAACGCCGGAAAACATTTTAAAATGGGAATCGGTCCATCCGGAACCGGATAAATATAATTTCGAACCGGCGGACCGCTTTGTGGCTCTGGGCCAGAAAAGCAATATGCATATCGTCGGTCACAATCTCGTCTGGTTTAGTCAGACGCCGGACTGGGTGTTCCAGGACCAGTCAGGCAAGTCCTTAAGCCGCGAGGCGCTGATTGAACGAATGAAAGAACACATCTTCGCCGTAATGGGTCGCTACAAGGGCCGAATCCACGGCTGGGATGTTGTCAACGAAGCAATTACACCTGATGGCCAATTCAGAAAAAGCAAATGGTACGAGATTATAGGCCAGGACCACGTGCTCAAAGCCTTTGAATACGCACGCGAGGCCGACCCGGATGCTGAGCTTTATTACAATGATTACAATATGTGGAAGCAACCGCAGTACGAAGGCGTTATTCGGCTGATTCAAGATTTGCAATCAAAAGGTGTACGCGTAGATGGCATCGGCATACAGGGACACTGGACCCTGGACTATCCGCCTCTCAATGAAATTGAAACCGCCATTCAGGCTCTTTCCAAACTGGGCGTAAAGTTAATGATTACGGAACTGGACGTATGCGTAATTCCTTTTGCTGATAATTATGATAATTTGATGGACCTGTCCTCCTTTGACCCCGAAATGCAAAAGAAACTCAGTCCTTACCCCGATGGCCTGCCTGAGTCGGTTCAAAAAGACCTCGCTAATCGATATGCTGAAATATTTTCGCTCTTTCACAAGTACCGTGACAACTTCAGCCGGATTACTTTCTGGGCCGTCCACGACGGCCAGTCATGGCGAAGCTACATGCCCATAAGGGGAAGGACCGATTATCCTATGTTGTTCGACCGTCAATGTAAGCCAAAACCGGCCTTTGATGCTGTTGTTAAAGTCGTTCAAAGTTAAAAAGTAAAAATCTAATGCTGGGCGTTTGGGACGATAAGAAGAAAATATTACACTTTCAATTGAATCATACTACAAAATAAACATTATCTTCGTATTTTCAAAAATTAACTTGACATCAGGACATACGGGCATTATAAATTGCCGTCTTTCGCAGAATTATTTCATAAGGAGCACAAATTGAAGAATAAAAAAGACATTGAAATCGTCGCCGCAGGCCATACCTGTCTTGATTTAATACCTGCTTTTACAATTGAAGGAGAAGTGGATAAACTCACAGATGTTCTTATACCCGGTAAAATGATTAATATGGGCCAATGTGTTGTTGTAGGAGGAGGTCCTGTTACGAATGCCGGCGTTTCAATCCGCCGGCTCGGTGTAAAAACTGAATTAATTGGCAAGATTGGGAATGATGATTTTGGTAAAGAGATTCTCAGTTGGTATGAAGAACATGAAGGTCATTTTGAAGGTATTCAAGTGGCTGATGGTGAATCAACATCATATACCATTGCGATTTGTATCCCCGGCATAGACCGTTTTTATCTGCATCATTGTGGTGCGAACGATACGTTTGGTTATGAAGATATGAATTTCGGCCTTGTGCGACGTTCGAAACTGATGCTTTTCGGTTATCCGCCATGGATGAAAAAGCTTTATGAGAACACAGGTGCCGAGTTAACGAAAATCCTTAAAAAAACCAAAGAGTTGGGGACTACGACCGCGCTTGACCTTTCACTGCCTGATGTGGATAGCCTTGCAGGCCAGGTTGACTGGAAGGCAATTCTAAAAGACTGGGTTCCACTGTCAGATATTATGGTGCCGAGTGCGGAAGAGATATTTTATTTTCTTTATAAAGAAAA
>CAZJIR010000310.1:0-4121 GCA_964546095.1 uncultured Pirellulales bacterium | reverse complement strand
AATCTATTGTTTGCCCCCTTGCTGTTGCTGACATTTTTTTTAATTGCCCTCATTCCGCCTACCATGTGGAGGCAGTACCTTGCAATACCGGTTCCTTTTTTGATAATTAGCTTTGCTCTGCCACTATCTTATCTGCGAAAACTCAGCGGCAAAATCGATACCAGTAAACATTTTAAAATAGCATCCGCTTTAGTAGCCACCAGTGTGATTGTAGCGATTACTTTCAATTCAGTTGCGCTTTACAAGACCGTGGCAGTTCTTGTACCTGAAAGATGGGTGCCGATAGAAACACATAAGATTTCTGAAGATATTGCCGAAAGAAGCAAGGAACCAAAACTAATACTCACCTTAGCCCCCCTGCTCGCTCTCGAGGGTGGGTGTGATATTTACTCTGAGCTTTCCTGTGGTGCGATTATCTACAGAATCGGTGATTATCTTTCGGCCTCAGAACGGGACATTACACATAATGTAGGGACCAAAACCTTAGGAGAGCTGCTGGATAAATCTCCTCCTTCGGTGGTTATACTTGGTGCAGAAATGAGAGTGCTCGAAGAACCAATTTTCAAATCAGTCGTCAAACCTGACTGGGAAAGAAAAGTCTATGAAAACGGCCTCATAGCATATTTCAGACCTTGACACTTTCAATAATACATTCCTCACGGAACAATACGAAGGTTACGTGGTTGTGGTTCTATTATGTAATTATCGATGATTGCTTCTGCAATATTGTTGATTACTGCGCGTGTGCGGCCGTTGGTATTGTTGGCAAGAATGGAGAATATGTAATCGCCCTCCTCAGTCATGCAAATCCCTGAAAATGTTTTGGCGCCGCTGATATAACCGGTCTTGCCAAAAATTTTACCTTTGTACTTCTTCTCTTTAAAGTATTTAGCAATTGAGCCATCTTCGCCCCCTATCGCAAGTGAATCCTTATAAAGCTCCCAATTGTCACTGTCATATATACTCAATAACACCCTTGTTATTGCATAAGCGCTAAGCTTATTTTGTTCGCTCAGGCCGCTAGCATCATCAATATAAAACTGATTTTCCCCAATTCCAAGCTCCAAAAGATATTCAGAAACCAATTCCCGACCTCTATCCCAACTGCCATTCTTCCTGTCTGGATTACTATTAGCTGCGATAGTTTTAAGCAGAGCTTCAGCTGCCAGCTGAAGACTATCTTTATTACAGCGTGCTAAACAATCAGTTAACGGTGTGCTGTATTGTGTAAGCAATCCGAAATTACCGGATTCATTGAGCGGTTTTTCTATGAGTCGTCCGGTTGTTTTTATTCCTGATTTAGTGAGATTCTCGAACAGCAGAAATCCGAAAAACGCAGCAGGCCTTTCAATAGCAACGTCAATTGGGCCTATTATTTTTTTGCATCTGCCATGAACGACAATCTTATTAGGTTCTTGTTTGCGATAGGTGCCTATAGCACTGTCACCTTTCAATATTGGTTTGACGTCATTTTCGAACTCTAAAAAAGATGTCTGTGGTTCTAAAAAAACAGTCACTTTGCCATTGATATTCTTTGCAATTATATCTATACAATTATCGTTGAAATTCAAACCGCTCACCTCACAGGCATACCACCTGTTTAAATCATTTTTAGGCCAGCTCGGATGGACACGCTGGTCATCGAAGACACTGCTATCGACGATGATGTCTTTAATGATTTTTATATCATTACGTTTTAATGTATTTATTATGTCTTCAAATATCCAGCCTTGCTTTCGACCGTATTTAATATCTGTTTTCTCATCCCCTAAGAGTGGGTCACCACTTCCTATTACAACGAGGGTATCTTTAAGAATACCAATTTTTGTTTTATATTCGTAACCAGGGCCAAGGTACCTTAAAGCCGCTGCGGAAGTAATTATTTTCATATTGGAAGCCGGGACAATCGCATCATTTGCATTATGATTATATACGGTTTTGCCAGAATCTGCCTTTACAATACGAATGGAGAATTGAACCTTTTGCTTTAAAGATTTACTGATAATGCCATCGACCCGCTTCGCTAAATCCGCTTTTGTGTAGCTTCCGAGGGAAAGAATAAAAATAACGATAATCCATAATATTTTCGTTCGTTCTTTCATATCGCGACTAATTATTCCAAAACATAAGTGGCATATCAATAATTTTTTCTATAGAATCAAAAGAGAGTCTTTTTTATATTTTCGGAATATCTATGCTACCAGCTTAATTGTTTTCAGTCAGTCTTGTATAGTAAGATATATACTCCAGCCGTAATTTGCTTGAAACAGGTAATTGCTGTTTGTAGAATTAAGTAAAAATTCGGATACAAACTTTTTTTGAATTTATCAGTAATGTTGGAATTTTTATTATATCCCAAGTCTATAGCAGTTATTGGTGCTTCTCGGACACCCGGCAAAGTCGGCTACGAGATATTAGCTAACTTGTTAGAAGGTGGTTTTGAGGGACAAATCATACCAGTAAATCCCTCAGCTAAAGAAATATTGGGCCTGAGCTGCCTGGATGATTTGAATACATACCCAGACTCCGTAGATTTAGCTATTATTGCATTGCCGGCTCAGTCTGTTCTAAAAGCTGTTGAAAGCTCGATTAAAGCAAAAGCAAGGGCGATAGCGGTCATTACGGCAGGTTTTAGAGAGACCGGCCCGGAGGGAACAAAATTACAATCGGAGATTGCACAGCTTTGTGTTCAAGCCGGTGTTCGCTTATTAGGGCCTAATTGCTTAGGTCTGATTAATACCGCCCATAGGATGAATGCATCGTTTTCAAAGCGTATGCCAAAGGCCGGTGGTATATCAGTCCTGTCTCAATCAGGAGCAGTTTGTACAGCAATGTTGGATTGGGCTTTGGCTCGAGGTCTGGGACTGGCAAAAGTCGTAAGCATAGGTAATAAAGCCGACCTGAATGAGACCGACTTTTTATTGGCATTCGCTGCCGATGAACAAACTAAAGTAATCGTAGGTTATCTCGAAAATATCACTTCCGGCGAAAAGTTCATTAAAGCCGCACGAGCAGTGGCTTCGGCTAAGCCTTTGGTTCTTCTCAGGGCTGGTGTTACTAAAGCAGGGATGAAAGCGGCATCAGCACATACCGGCAATCTGGCCGGCGATGATATTGCATACGCGGCGGCATTTAAGCGGGCAGGTGTAATACGGGCAGAAAGCTTTGACTCGCTTTTCGACTACGCTGTGGCATTGTCTATGCAACCTCTGCCCAAAGGCAATCGTGTCGTTATCATCACCAATGCAGGAGGCCCGGCCGTCATGGCCGCTGACGCAATCGAGCAATCCGGGATGGAAGTAGCCACTTTGAATGACTATAGTGCCGATACCCTAAAGGAAAAGCTACCGACCGCTGCTATTGTAAGCAATCCAATTGACGTTTTGGGTGACGCCGACCCTAAGAGGTATACTACTGCTGTTAGTGCTGCACAAAAAGACGATTCAGTTGATGCTATTATCGTGATTTTAACTCCGCACGCAATGACAAGGCCGGCGGAGACAACACGGGCTATTGCCACCTGCTGTACCGATGACAAACCTGTACTCGCGGTTTTATTAGGCAGCGCCGATGCGATGCCTGAACGTAAGGAATTAGTTGATTGTAACTTACCCGACTACCCTTCGCCGGAACGGGCTGTGGCAGCGCTAAGAGCTATGTACGAATACAGTGCATGGCGTAACCAACCGGCGCGTGTTGTTATCCGCTTCCCTGTCAACCGGAAAAGAGTCGAGCGCATTATTTCCCGATATTTAAAGACTAATCAATTCCAAATGGGCGAGGTCGAAGCCAAAGAAATCCTTCGTGCTTACGACTTTAATGTGCCGGATGGCCACCTGGCCAACAGGCCTGAAGAAGCTGTGGAAATAGCCCAAAGAATCGGATTTCCAGTTGCTATGAAAATCGTTTCTCCTGATATTGTTCATAAGTCAGATGTGGGTGGCATCAAGCTTAATATTTCCAGCCCCGACCAGGTGCGTGACACATATGACCTACTGACGCTTCGGGTAAGCAGGCAGGCTCCCGAAGCCCGATTGAACGGTGTTTACGTAGAGAGGATGTGTGTCCGCGGGCTGGAAGTAACCCTTGGTATGACATCCGACTCACAGTTCGGCCCTATG
>CAZJIR010000309.1:0-4121 GCA_964546095.1 uncultured Pirellulales bacterium | reverse complement strand
ACTTCATTGAGCGAATAGTATATCAAAAAAGGAAATGAAACAATGGACAAGAAAATAATTAGCAAATCAGTACTGATCCTGTTATGGACGGTAAGCATCTGTTGGGCTTTCGAGTACATGGAAAGTTCAGATACAAAGCAACCGGAGGAAGAAAAGGCTAATGCAGTTGATGCAGTCTTAAAACAGCTGAACAAGAAGGCCCTTGAACTTAATTCCTATGAAGCAACGATTGAATACAAATTCATTCAGCCATTACTCGAATCAGAATCGTTGCGTAAGGGTGTTTTATATTATACTAAGCTCGACGGGAAGTCGAAGCTGAGAATACATTTTCAAACGACTAAACAGGAAGATGAAGAAGAACAAAAATATATCGAGGAATATATCGTGCTTGATGGTGGTTTTCTTACTCATCCCGGATACAAGTTCGAAGGCACATGGATTGTGCATATCGACTACCAAATCGAGACGGTGAAATACTATCAATTAGCCGAACAGGGTGACCCAAATAAACCTGTGGATGTTTTTGACCTGGCTAGCAGGAATCTTCCAATGATAGGCTTTTCTAAAACAGAGGATTTGAAAAAACAATTTGAGGTAGAATTAGTCGAGTCAAAAAAATCCAAGAAGGAAGATTTTATTCAAGTACACTTGAAGGTTAAGCCGAATTCTGTTTATAAAGATGACTATGTATCTATCGATTTTTGGATTGATAAGAAATTAGGCCTGCCGGTTAAAATAGTCGCTGTCTCAACTGAGCCGGAATCTCCGTTTGGAGATATTTCCGAGATAAAATTTCTCAAACCAAAAGTCAACAAACAAGTAGATGAAAATCACTTTAATTTGAAAATACCCGAAGATTTCGGTGAGCCAGAAATAATTCCATTAAAGGAAAAAGCTAAATAGAAATAATATGGTTTCATTAAAAGTCACTGAAAAAAAATTTCAGAAGCTGATAAGAAAACGTGCCCAGACATTGCTGGGCCTCGTAAATTATTTGTCGCAATGCGAATCGTACAATAAAATTTTAATACGCCCGTTTCTGGGTCAATTGCTTTCGCAATCCACTCAGCTTGAGGAGCTTCTCGACGCTTATGGTGCGGGCCACAATTGTCAATGGTGCGGATTCAGATCACTTACAGCGGTGATTAAGCTTTTTTCTGACGTAAGTTACGAGCTACTCCACATTCTTCACGTATTACCCGCGTACCAGCTTTTACCGATCGGACGAGATTTCACCAAATCCTCGCAAGAAGCGCTTGAGTTTACCGATGGTGTACTTTTACGAGCGGCAAAACAGATGCTTGTACTGGCCAATCAACTCAATCTCACTGTTCCCTCCAGAAATTCACGTGAGAAATCTTACATTGACGAGCTTCCTGCCGGCCAACTACATCGCGATTGTGAGACGCGCAGGATAGAGACAGTATCGGAAACGGTAACTTTACTGGCAACGGCCTTTTTGAACCTGGCCGCTGAAAGTAGGGATGTTCGTAACGCCAGCCGAGCTAAGCCCGAGGAATATGCAACCTATGTTTCAGATTCAGTCAGTGAGGAGAAACTGCGCAGTTTAGAGCAAAGATTCCATAATCTTCAATCGTTATATGACACATACGTCTCTGGCACTGAAGCAGCAGAACTGGATACGGACTTACCCGTTCTTAGGGGGCACATAAGTGTTGTCTTTCATCTGCTGAAAATTGCTACATTATTGTCGCACCATTATGAGCGACACGTCACTAAGGAGGCTTGCGACTCGCCCCACTGGCAAAAACCACTGGTAACAGCCAAAGAGCTGCTTGCGGTTCTGATGAACTACTCGGTTACTCACATAAGTCTGTATATTGACTCTGCAGAACATCTATGCCAGGAAATGCTCAAGCGCTACGCTGAGGTGGGTCAGATCGAAGTATCCGTTCCTCCTTATCGCGGCTTCCACGTTCGGCCATCCACGCTGATTTCAAAGCTTGTGCTACACTATGGAAGCGAAGTTCGGATGCAATTGGCTGAAGAGATTTATGATGCCGCCTCGCCGCTGGAACTGTTCCGGGCAAACGAAAAAATAAACGCGCAAAAACGTCGGTGGCTCGCTGAAGAAATTGTCCGTCTTAAGCTTGTTCAGGAACTCAACGGTCAGAGCGACATAAATGCCGTTGTTCAGGATATCGTACTGACGTTAGCCGGGCGGGGCAAACTAATCATGTATGAACAACCCCTGAAGCTGCCGGAGGAACATGCACGAGAGGAAGGAACATTGCTGGAAAAAGTTACTGCCGAAATGGCTCAACTGCTGGCATTGGGTAAAATTGATGTGGTAGCCAACGTGACCGCAACATTTGTAGGTGATAAGCGAGTCTTAGCTGATATCAAGCTTTTGGCAGAGTCCGGATACGGCGAGGATAACTTCGGCAACAACATTCCTCTGCCGGAAAAGCTTTCATATCTGCACCGTTAAGCTTAAACTAACAAGACTAAAAACAAAGTCTTCTTGTTAATAGGATTTCAAAAAATATCGATGGAACTAAAATAATTCCACTTAAGTAAAGAAAGAGAAGAAATGACGAAAGGAATAGTTATTTATTATTCGAGGACAGGTAATACAAAAGAGATGGCCAAGATAATAGCTAAGGCAATGAATGAGGCGGACTTGCCAACCGAATGCAAGTCGGTTGACGATATAACAGCCCAGGAAATCTTTGATTACGATGCTATAGTTATTGGCTCACCAACGTACTACGGCCAAATGGCAGCACCTATTAAGCAGCTTATAGATGATTTGGTTAGCAAGCACGGCCGGCTCGACGGGAAAGTGGGGGCAGCATTCACGAGCGCGGCAAATATCGGTGGCGGCAATGAAACCACAATTATGGGTATAATAGAGGCGATGCTCATCAGCGGCATGGCCGTCCAGGGCGACCCGAAAGGTGACCACTATGGACCTGTTTCCATTGGTAAACCCGACCAGAGGGTTGAACAACAGTGCCAACGCCGGGGTCAGAGGGTGGCAGAACTAACCAAAAAACTTACAACCTAACAGGCCAATGCGTTGTCTTAAAAGGGTCGCCAAGCTTCCCTAACGCCTAAAATGACAGGAAAAATCCAACAAATCGGTAAAAAATAAATATTGATTTTTTTACAAAAAAAGGCATTTTTCTTTGACAAAATAGTTAAATACCGTTAAGTTTTTAGCGATTTTAACCCAAAAATGGCATTTTTAACCTTCGAAGTGGAGGAATGCTAAATGCAAGAATATGAAGACTTGAAAGTATTGGTTGCTGAAATTGAAACTGATATAAGCAAAGCCGAAGGTGGAAATAAGGCAGCAGGAACACGAGTTCGCAAGCAAATGCAGAAAATCAAACAGGCATCTCAGCTTGTTCGCAACCGTGTTCTTGAAATCAGATCAGCCCAATAGACCATCCTGAGTTTTTATATGTAAGTGCTTATCTAATTGCGCATCGCATAGTGCGTATTGGGGTATTGTGGATGAGTAGTTTTAAGACAATACGCAATGTGATAGCGCAGATTGTTTTTTTTGAGGTCAATAATGCCGCCTCCCCTGCTATTTGATTTGTCTGACATAGACCTTCGAGCCGAACCTGTCTTTGACAAAGAAGCGATTTGTGCAGTCAATCCACAGCGCCATGAGATGCAGCATCTCGATGGCATCCTCTGGTATGACAAGGAGAGGCTTCTGATTTTGGGCTATAAGGATGTGACAGAGGGCGAATTCTGGGCCCGCGGGCATATCCCCGGCCGGCCTTTGATGCCCGGAGTAATTATGGTTGAGGCGGCGGCCCAGCTTTCGAGCTTTTTCATAAAGCATATTTATGAGCTTGAAGGCTTTGTCGGTTTTGCCGGTATAAATTCAGCAAGGTTCCGCTCTGTCGTCGAGCCCGGCCAAAGATTATATCTTCTTGGGCATATTACGAAATTCAAACGCCGGAGAGACACCACCCATGTTACAACAAGTGTTCAAGGCGTTGTAGAGGGTTCTATGGTGTTTGAAGCGGTCATATCCGGTATGCAACTTTAAGCGCTCGATTGATTAAAAAGCTTTCGGTGTTAATTTAATAGCCCCAAGGGGATTCGAACCCCTGTTGCCGGGTTGAAAACCCGGT
>CAZJIR010000308.1:2351-4123 GCA_964546095.1 uncultured Pirellulales bacterium | reverse complement strand
CGACAAGGCCAATTGGCTTAGCACTCTGGCTGATAATTTCCAGGTTCGACAATATATATTTGACTCTCGGCTCCACCGAACAACAGATTTTTCAGATTTGGTCTTTGACGGCAAGGCTTCCATGATAGGCACTACCCTGCGAACAATTACCGAACGTTACCATGGCAGGCCATTAGCCGGTGTACTTTTAATGACCGATGGTAATGCCACGGATATGACTGAACAATTCTACGACCTGTCGGGTGTGCCTCCGGTTTACCCTGTCATAATAGGTGACTCACAACCACTAAAAGATATCTCTCTTACAAATGTCTCTGTTAGTCAAACATCCTTCGAAGATGCCCCAGTAATGATTCAGGCCGACGTTGAAGCTTCTGGGTACGCCGGTAAGACTATTGCGGTGAATTTAATCGAAGAATCAGGTGAACTATCTGAACACCAAACACATAAAATCTCCAGCAACAACGAAAGGCAGGTGTTTCGTTTTCGTCTGCGTCCCGACCAAACCGGTGTTTTATTCTATCATCTAAATGTCACAGAAAAAATCTCACAGGATAGATTATCGAACCAATCTGAAACACAATCGGAAGCAACGCTTATAAATAACAAACGCACGGTCGTTATTGACCGTGGCAAGGGACCTTACCGGACTCTGTATGTCACTGGCAGGCCTAACTGGGAATATAAATTCCTGCAACGCGCAATCAGTGAAGATGAACAGATGCAGATAGTGGGACTGCTCCGCGTTGCGAAACGTGAGCCTAAATACGATTGGCGGGGACGCACCGGTGAGCTGAACAATCCACTGTATCGTGGATTTGACAACAAGGATAAGGACCAGACCGAGCAGTATGACCAGCCGGTTCTTGTCCGCCTGAACACACGCGACGAAACGGAGCTTCGTGACGGATTTCCCAAAACACCGGAAGAGTTGTTCAGCTATCACGCAGTCGTGCTAGATGACCTCGATGCAGATTTTTTCTCTCAAGACCAGATGGAACTGCTTCATCGATTCGTTGCCGAGCGAGGTGGAGGTTTCTTAATGCTCGGTGGGACAGAATCGTTCCAAAATGGCAAATTTCATCGCACACCCATAGGACGAATCCTTCCGGTTTATCTGGACCAGCCGGAGCAGCAGGAAACAATAGCCCAAGTATATTTGAATCTGACTCGTGAAGGCTGGCTGCAACCCTGGATCAGATTATGTGATAATGAGCAAGATGAACAACAGCGGCTCCTGGAGATGCCTGCATTTCGTGTGCTTAATTACATGCAGTCAACCAAACCGGGAGCTCAAGTACTTGCCACCGTTGGTGACGACAAGACTCAGCAAATCCCTGCTTTCGTTGTACAAAGGTATGGTAATGGGCGTACTGCAGCGCTGACCATCGGTGATATATGGCGATGGGGAATGAAACAGCCTAAATTGCGTAATGATATGAATAAATTCTGGAGACAAACATTGCGGTGGCTTGTTGCAGATGTGCCCGGCCGGATATCAATCCAAGCCACCCACAGGCCTGATAAAGCAAATCAGCCTGTTGTGCTACAAGTTCACACCCGTAAAAAAGATTTTAAAACTATGGATAATGTTTCGGTCGCTATAGAAGTACATGAGCCGCATAGTAAAAAGACGCAACTTACAGCGGAACCCGTGCTCACTGAAAGCGGTCTCTTTGAAGCTACTTACATCCCCCACTCGAGTGGTGGCTACTTAGCTAAAGCCGTTGTAACCAATGCCAATGGAACCGAGGTTGGCGATGCAAAAACCG
>CAZJIR010000308.1:0-2341 GCA_964546095.1 uncultured Pirellulales bacterium | reverse complement strand
CCAATCGTCCGCTGCTTGAAGGAATTGCTCGCCAGACCGGAGGCCAGGTCATTGAACTGGAAACATTAGACAATTTTGTTCGCAGCTTACCAAGTCGTGATGCCCCAATCACAGAAACCTGGATTAAACCTTTTTGGGATTTGCAGGGAATCTTACCGTTTACTTTTCTGCTTACCCTGATATGCTTTGCCGGTGAATGGACTTTGCGCCGATGGAAGGGAATGCCGTGAAAATAAAAACAACACTATTGACCGTAACGTCGGTTCTTTGTGCATCTGTGCTCTCAGCATATGGAACAGAGCAACAAAACCAGCAAAAGCCGACAATAATAGTGGTTACTGGTGCTGTCGGAACTGAGGAGTATGCAGCGCAAATCGCCAAACAAGTCCATCTTTGGCGACAAGCTTGCACTAAAGGTAATGTGAGATTCATCGCAATTGGTTTAGATGACATTAATAGCTCGTCCGACCGTATAAGGTTACAAAAAATACTAATGGACGAATCTAAACAAACCATCGCTGCTTTGTGGTTAGTCCTAATTGGACACGGTACTTTTGACGGCAGAACGGCAAAATTCAACCTCCGAGGCCCTGACATCTCGGCAAACGAACTGGCCGAATGGCTCAAACCTATGGTCAGGCCTCTTGCCGTAATAAATACTACTTCGTCAAGTGCTCCATTCCTAAGTAAGTTATCTGCATCCGGACGTGTTGTTATTACAGCAACAAAGAGTGGCTTTGAACAGAACTACACGCGATTCAGTCAATACATGGCCGAAGCCATCATCAAACCGCAAGCGGACCTTGACAAGGACGGCCAGACCTCTTTGCTTGAAGCGTTTCTTTTCGCCTCCGATCACGTTACTGATTTCTACTCTGCTGCTGGACGACTCCTAACTGAACATGCACTTATAGATGACAATGGAGATGGTCTTGGTACACGAGCCGACTGGTTTCGAGGTATCCGACCTGTACAAAAGGCACAGGATGGTGCATCCCTTGATGGCTATCGTGCCCACCAGCTTCATTTGGTTTACAGTGACCTTGAGGATAAAATACCACCTGAACTGCGAGCCAAACGTGACCAACTTGAGCTTGAAGTTATGAAACTGCGTGACACAAAAGACAGTGTACCCGAAGAAGAATATTTTTCGAAACTTGAAGCACTGCTCTATAGTATCGCTCAAATCTACGAACAGACCGACAAAACTGATAACCGCAGTCAAAAATAGCTGTTTGACTGAAAAGCCTTACCTTCAGGAAAATGACCCAAATCAGTAGAAAATAATCTGTGCGCGAAATTAGTATGAAGCAACGAGAAAGCAAATTAAGAAAAAAGCTCCTGCTTTATGGAGGAGAGGATTGGACAAAGCAGGAGCTTCTGCGTTAGTGTATATTTAATACACTATTCTACTTCCCTCCCCAGAAGACAAATCAGTAAAAACTATAAGTATGTGCCATCGTTGATACTAAATATAACGTTTTTTTCCGAAAATCTATAACCGCCACACCCAAATTATTCATGTAAGGTATCGATGACTCAAACTATCCGTAAAATACGGCTTCATTACCAAAGAATTCAATAACGCCTACCTAATAAATGTCTCAAAATCTCGATTTTACTTTCCCATTTATGTGAATCAATCCCGGTGGTTAGACTTCTACCCGACCGCCACAATCCACACCAACACTTCCATACAAATCTCAACACTCTCATATCGTCACCCTCATCTCAATTGCCGATAAGTTTTTTACCATCAATATGCCGTATTACATCTCACCTTGTAAAACTAACCAGCAAAGACTATAGCTATGTGCCGACTTTAGAGATAAATGTAACGTTTTTTCCCACAATTCTAATTATGCACTAAATAACTTAAAACCGGCGTGTTGCGAAACCCTTACTTCACCAAATCCAAGCAGCGAAAGCTTATCAGGTTTGGCAACAAATATCAGAATGTATTTCATAACCAGCAAAATCCTGGTTTTTAATACTGAAAACACGGTTTACAAAGGTAATTAAACAGCTTTTAGTAAAAACGCCGCAAGCTAACGCTCACAACCCTTCTTCGTCCCATATTCTAATAAAGTCGCCTTCTGAACACACCGATAAATGGTTATTAAAAGTCAAGAATATTTACTTTTGAAAGGAGATAAATTATGGATCATGAAGAAAAACCCCAAGTTCCGGATGAGTTCCACCAGACCTCGCTCGAAGAGCCTCAACAGGTAGTGTGCGAAGAGCCTCAGGAGACAGAGGAGTCCCAAGACACACCACTGGAAGAGTCTGAAGAAAAACCAGTAGAATTCGATGAAAATTAGTGTTTATTCCGGGAGGGAGC
>CAZJIR010000307.1:0-4124 GCA_964546095.1 uncultured Pirellulales bacterium | reverse complement strand
GCTATATTTACTGCCGATTTAACTCCATAGAAAGTTTTTTCGGCTGAGCGTTTTACACTTACAAGCGCATTCTCCGCCTGCTTAGCATTGTGTATTAAGTTCCTTGCATCTATTGCCAAGGCTAATGTTGCCATTTATTTATTTCCTTTTTGTTTTAGCTTTTCTCCGGCCCAATTAAGCCATTCGGTATCCATCGCAGTTATCAATTCATAAAATTCTACTCTTTCCTCAATATCATGTAGTTCAACCCAAGCCATTATGTCTTTTACTGATATGGGGCAAGGCCCGAATCCGCTTTGTCGTGATATGCTCAATTCGCTGAATGCCCGCCATACTTCTGCTAAGTCCTCAAATAACTCTGGTCGATTATCCAGCGCTTCTGTCTTTTTACCTTTTGCTGCTCTGGCCTCAAGCGTTTTTTCTATGCCCCCGTATTTTAACTGCCAGCGCAGGCACTCAATTAGTTTTTTGCCGAATCTTGAAGCAGACTTTGGCTAAAAAATTCATTCTCTCCCGCGACTTCCATTACGAAATTAAAGAAATCATTAAGTGCAGGATTTTTGAAAAACTCCAATGCTTTCTCCGGGCTGTAAGGGATTGCAGTACCATCATCATCCTCAATGTTTCGCCAATCCTTCAAAAGATATTTGGCTGCTGCTGGCTTTAGGAGCTCCAAAATATCATCGGCACTTATAGCATTTGTGCGCAGCCTTCTAAGGTATGGCTTCAATATTTTGCTCCGCTCTTTTTTGTATTCCGAATTGTTGATATTGGCGATAAGTAGCTGTATCCCGGCAGAATAGTTTTGCCATGTCCCATTTTCGACCTTATCCATGTCCGCCATTACGTCACTAATCTTTGCCATTGTGAAATTCCCTTACTTGTGTTATTTTTTTTATTTCCTCACGACTTATTCCGTATTGTCGAATATCCTCTACTAAAAGACCGACAATCCACTTGCGAATTTTTCTTCTTATCTACTTGCGCATATTTTTGCGCATATTTGCGCACCTAATTACGCAGCAAACTTTGCGATTCTGATAGTTATTAGCTCGGTCGGGTCCAGGTAAGCAGTAAATCCTAAATCGGCGATTATATCCTGACTTTGCCCGCCTGCGTTTCGCTGACCCGTCGTGTACTTGACCTGTGGTAGGTCGATAATATAAGCATTACCGTCTTGGTCCTCCATCACAAGGGCAATGGACGAAACGGTTTGATTTAGGAATTTATCCATTACGGTTTTGCTTTCGAAGTATGCCTGCACTGTCCCGGTAATATTCAAAGCCCCGGTTCCAACGCTTACAGTAGCTGGCGTTCCTACCTGTATTCTTTCTCGCAGATTATTAGCAAGCTGCATAGTGAATGAGGTAATGCTGTAATCCGCCTGATTCTCAAGTATATTTTCTATATCATCGACTGCTGTCATAATCTTATTTGTTGATGCTGCATCATAGCCGGTCCCGGCTGATGCTGTTAGCGATTCCTCTTTACTGCCGATGAAAGTAAAGCCCCCGGTAATAGGCTCGCCCGCCGAAATATTCAAACTCATTTGGTCAACACACATGCCGGTTAGAATAGCAAGCTCATTACTTAAATCTGTATAGCTCTTTTCGATATTGAACGATGGGAAGGTTGTGCCATTTACAATTTGAGGCCCCATCTTGATTGTTACCGAACCGCCCGCTGCCTCATCCGTAAGCGTTCCGCCCGAAACAACAATCTTATCAGCCGTTTTTGAAACAATCTTAAAATAGCCATTGTTGGCTGCCGTAGTAAACCCCGACGCCCTAATCCATTGATTAGCAACTAATGTCCCAAGGCCACTACCAGAGTCATTAAAAGAATTATCTGAATTTGCTGCGCTTATGGTAATAGCCGGGCCAACAGTTACCAGACCTGACCAAGCGGAGGCCATTAAAGCCGCCAGTATAAAATCGTCATGAGCCTCGTAGCTCATTTCTATCCCGATATTACCCGCAGCCTTAACTCTGTTGCGCATTACATCTGCAATCTGCCGGTCATTTCGGATTTCACCACTTGAGGTATGGTCGCTTTCTTGATGCAATGATTCACTTGTCCATCGCAGAACCTTTAGATTGCTTATTGTAACCTTATCTCCGAAAGTAGATTCCTCAACAAACGATAATTGCATCCTGTCTGTGTCACTCATTTTTATTTACTCCTTTCCTATCCAATATCATCCGCATGGAACGGGCAATTCACATTTACCTGCCAACTATTTTCAACACGTCCTATGCGTTGAATTGACGGGGTTCTAAAAACTACACCACTATCGGTAACACACCGAAAAGCAGTCTTTATCGCATCCGCTATTACATAACTTCCTTTTTCTCCCATTCCCATAGGGGCAAATATCTGAGCTGTCATAACGCCCGGCGTTCTAAATGTATTATTACCAACGCCCCCGTTAGCAACCTGTGTCGATTCGCCAAAGCCAATTGTTAACCGACACCAAATTTCATTGTCCGGGTTATCGGCCTTCTGATTGTCATACTGCGTAAACAGGGAAAGTACATCAGCGATTTGCGTTTTGAACCTTGACCGAATTATATTTGCTAATGCTTCGAAGGTCATTTTTTACCCGGCCTTTTTAAGCTTAAACATTGTCCTTAGCTCCTCGACAGTTATAACCAGCATTCCCGCCGGGGCCTGCTTACTACTGCCTGTTTCTAAGAATTCAATGTAGTCAACATTATTGGTAATCCATACAACTTGATATGGTTTCAAACTGCTAAGGGCAGCAAGCCCCCTCGTTATTGTTTCGAGTCCATCTTTATCAAGCGTATCTATTTGACCCTTTGCCTGCGAACCTATGGTTGCTTGCCAGCCCCCTCTGGCCCGGCCAGTCTCCACGGGCGTTTTCATTACCAAGCGTCTCAATGCTTCGAGAACAATTTTTCTCTGCATTGTTATTGCCTCATTCGGTATAGACTTTGCAAACTCGTCAATTTCTCTATTGAATTGTTCTATTTCTCGGCTCATTTTTTTTATCTTTTAATTTTTTAATTAAAAGTATTCTTCCATCCTCTAATGCAATCCTCCCCATACGCTTGCCGTGCCCGCAGCAGGAGCTTCTCATATTTATCCCACCCTCCTGAAGCGCCTTTACTATGGGCGCGATGCACGCATCTATCTTCATCCGTTTCCATTTCGCCCTGCCCGAACAGCTAAGGTCTTTCGGAATTCTCACTCTAATCAGCTCTGTATTTCCCCATTCACACATTTCAATTTGTTATTTTTTCCTTTTACGTTTTTTGCCTTTTCTACAGCCCTTTTTGCACATCTTTACTTCCTTAACTGTAGTTCATATAACGCTACTCTTTCACCGCTGTAAATCGAATTTACTTTAACTATCTTCCAAATTTGCGAGTCGAATTCTACGATAATTCCTTCTTTTGGTGTAAACTCAATCCCGCTTCCGGCAATACCCGACCTCATATCACCATCCCTGATTAAGTCACCATCTACCAACTTGCTTTCATAGGGGTAAGGCGGTATAATCTTTTCGGTGAAAACCCAAGCCGAGCCCTGCACATTCTCGCCCGTTGTAGGATCATATTCCTCCGAATAAATGCTAAACACCGCCTCCTTGCCAACTTTCTCTATTATTGATAACACTTTAGGCAAAAGCTTAATATCCAATGCTGTCGGTGTACCTGTAAATGTCGGTGGCGTAGGTTTCTTCCCGGCCAACATTGAGGCTGTTAGACCGGATTGTGCTGCTATAGTTCCTTCTGACATTAATCCTCCGCTCCGTATGCCTGTCTTGTGAATACATTACTTACAGTATCGTAGTCGGCTTCAAAAGCTACATCCGTTCCATTATTCTTCATAACACGAACCTCTTTGTTATTATTATCCGACACGTACATATTACGCCATGCCATATACAAATAGTTTGGCACTTCATAAGCGTAAGCATTATAAGGCGGAGCGCCCGACAAATCAGACATTTGCCATCCCCAAAACAAAGCCTTCGCTTCTGCTGGCGTATCGAATGCCTGTAACAATGTTAAAACAGAATCTACATCGCCCCCAACATCATTGCCCGTTTGCGCCACGCCATTAAATTCCATTACATTTACATGAAACAAAGTCGGGTC
>CAZJIR010000306.1:0-4149 GCA_964546095.1 uncultured Pirellulales bacterium | reverse complement strand
ATCGAAGTCTCCACAAAGTGCTCACCGGCAGCAAAAACAGGCTCAGGATAACCTACGGTGGAACCATTTGTTGCAACGCCATAACCATCTACCCACGCATCAAATATCCTGTCAGGTGAATAATCATTGTAATCCTCGAAATCGTCCACGACAAAATATTCAACTGTCGTAAAGTCCCAGACCTCACCCGGCCAGATGTCGGGTGTCTCAGCGTTATTGACCTCATCGACCCGCCAGTAGTACATCTTGCCTAAATCGAGTGATAAGGGGCCGTAGCTTGTGTCGCTCACGGTAGTAACATTGGCAGTGCCATCAATAACAGCCTGCTGGTCGTCACTAAAGTAGACGTTATGTTCAGCGGCCTCTCTTCCAGCTCTCCAGGCAAGGATCGGCTCCAGAACAACTCCCGTTGCCCCGGAAGCCGGGTTGGGCTCTTTTGCATGGACAGGCTTGTAGAAAAATCGCACCTCGCTAAGACCATACTGGTCCAGAATGCCTCCCCAATTGCTATGAGCTGTAAGCCTGATGTACTTTACAGGTACACCATTAAACTCAACAGTAGTATCGTGTGCATAGTCAGGTGTTCCAGTCGCCTGCGCAAACTCATAAGTAGTACCCAATATGGTATAGTCGTTGCCATCAGCCGAATATTCAATAGACACATCTTTGAAGCCTAAGCCTATCACTGATTCCAGGCTGTCATTTGAGTTCCATACCCACATTTCATAAAGTTTGTAAACCTTATCGAACTCAAATTCTATCCAGGTCGGCTGATTTGCATCTCGGCCGCTCAGCCACATATTTCCTTCACTTATGTTGTTGTGCAGTAAACCACTTTCATCCAGTCCCGAACCGTTTATAACATTTTCGGGCTCTTTACCTTCTTCATTGCTCGAAGCAAAGACAGTTATATTCTCACCTAAGATTGGATAAGAAAAGGTTTCAACTGTAAAGCTCCAGATATCGCCTGTAAATATCGTATTGTCCGGGGGAGCATTAACCTCATCAACCCGCCAATAATATGTCTGGCCTAATTCCAAACGGCCGGGTTCATAAGTATTGGCATCCTGGTCCTGGCTGAGAAGCACATCGAGGAGATTATCTCTGTCGGCGTCATTGACATCATCGAAAACCGTTCCCAGGTAAACATCATGTGTGCTGGCGAACTCTCCCGGAGTCCAGCTAAGAATGCCGTCACGTGCAACATCGATCGCCCCATTAGCAGGATTGGGCTTCTCCGCAATGTCGCTCACAATACCACTCATAGCCTCGCGAATCTCACCCGGCGATAAAGGACGATCGTAGATTTGTACATCATCAACAATGCCCTGATACCATTGGTCAAGTCTCCATGTACCAATACGAGTATCACCTGATGTCCCCAGATAAGGATTCGCACTGCCCTCGGCCACTTCTACTCCATCTACATATATCCTTCGATTTTGATTATCAAAGTCGTACCAGAAAGCAAGGTGACTCCAGTTGTTTTCTTCGATACTCCCGTTAGGGGCATTCAGGTCATTCGAGTAAAATCCCATGCGAACGCTGCCATTCGAATAGAGCCTGAAGTGCATGCTGAAATTCGTAGAACTTGACTCGTGTTGGCCGAAGACCACTTGTTCGTCGGTATAAAACACAGGATTGACCCACATCGCTATAGTGAAACTTCGATTATCCAGTGGAATATGCGGCGCAGCAACATAAGCATTAGAACCATTGAATTCCAGCGCGCTCTCAAGTTGACCTGTCACCCACCTTACATCACCTACGAGTGTACCATCGTTGCCGTTAACACTTGAGTCAACGGCAATGGTCCCGGAACCCTCATCAAATTTCCAGTAGGCCGCAAGACTCGGGTCAGCTGCTTTTACCATGCTTGTCAGGAACAGACCCGACACCAAAACAAGAGAAATCCAATAACTCAAACTTCTACACATAATAGTCCTCCTTCAAAAAAAGTAGAAATAAAATTACTGCTAATAACTTCCGAACTTGATATATAATTATACCCTGCCGAAAATATTTTATTATTCGACTCTATCTTTCTACTCCAAAAACCAAAGGCTTACGGCACTGTTACTGGTTCCGAAAGCGGAGGATACAGTCGAATATCATCGAAGTACACTACGCCTGAACCACCGGGCTGCGGATTGCTCCTGTCACCGAATCCAATTCCAAGGGAATCGACATCAGTAAGGTCCACGCCCTGGTCGGCAAAGTCCTGCAAATCGATATTCCATTCCGTCCACTCATCTATCTGAGATGCATCAGGATTATCATTATAAACCACAGCACTGCCATCCAGCACAACATACATCTGCACAGCTTCATTACTGGGCATATCCACTCCAATAGCCTGCTGCGTCCATACCTGCGGACTCACCGCACCCGTAGTCTCGACACCGGAGAATACCGCTGTGCATGTCTCATTAACATTATGGCTGGTCACTGCCAGACCAATATAAACATCGGTAGGCATTGCTGTATTCTGTGGATTCCATAACATCGCCACCCAGTTGACACCGTCACTGGAGTAATAACCGTTAAAGTTGTCGGATGCATCACGGTCTATCCTTACCCAGTAAGGAGCAGTGATTGCTGTTTGCTCGGTGGTTACTATGTCGGTGTCGCTGGTGGCCTCACCGGATATAGCAAACCGGCCCTGGAATCTGCAACCGTTTTCAGGTGTGATATACACTGCGGCGAATTTCGAACCCGGCTCAAGACTCTGGCGAATCATCACGCCGGCCTTGGCCCAGTCATCCGTGCCCTCAACGCTTTCGACTCTGGCTATAATCGAACCGGGCCCGGAAAGTTGCTTATAGACATAACGGAACTCGTCGGCCGTGCCCCAGATATCTGTACCGGAAGCGTTCATCGTGTACGTTCCAGTCGGGTCCTCAACAAAGCCCTCGGTATTACCTCTGAACCAGAGCGTCAAAGACCCAATGCCCTTCTCGGCCCAGTTCCGACGAGAGCTTAACGTTATAGTTGCTTCAGAATTTCCGACACTGTTGTCATAAAAGTACGGCATCGACTGAGAGCCGCCGTGAACAATCGAAGTCTCCACAAAGTGCTCACCGGCAGCAAAAACAGGCTCAGGATAACCTATAGTTGAGCCGTTTGTTGTAATATTCCATCCATCAACCCACGCATCAAATATCCTGTCGGGTTCGTAGTCGTTGTAATCCTCGAAATCGTCCACGACAAAATATTCGAATGTCGTAAAGTCCCAAATCTCACCCTCCCAGATGCTGGGAGTCTCAGCGTTATTGACCTCATCGACCCGCCAGTAGTACATCTTCCCTAAATCGAGGTCCAGAGGACCAAAGCTGGCATCAGTTACAGTAGCAACATCTGTTGTACCATCCATTACAGCCTGCTGGTCGTCGCTGAAGTAAACGTTATGTTCGGCCGCTTCTCTCCCAACTCTCCAGCCAAGGATTACATCCAGAGGAATACCTGTTGCCCCGGAAGCAGGGCTGGGTTCTCTTGCATGGACAGGTTTGTAGAGGAATTGCACCTCGCTAAGACCATACTGGTCAAAAATACCTCCCCAGTTGCTGTGGGCCGTAAGCCGGACGTACTTTACAGGTATATTACCAAAATCAATAGTGGTATTATGTGCATAGTTGTTGGCTCCGGGCGCCTGGGCAAATTCATGATTTGCCCCTAATATCGTATAGTCAACGCCATTCGTAGAATACTCAACAGTAACTTCTTTGAATCCCAATCCGATTAACGATTCCAGACTTTCATTGGAGTTCCAGACCCACATTTCATGAAGTTTGTACACTTTGTCAAACTCAAAGTGTATCCAGGTCGGCTGTTCCCCATCAGGGCTACTCAGCCACATATTTCCTTCACCTATGTTGGCGTGCAGCAAACCACCTTCATCCAGCCCTGAACCGTTCACAGTATTTTCAGGTTCTTTATCTACATCATTACTCGATGCAATGACGGTTATATTCTCACCCGGGATTGGATAAGCAAAGGGCTCGACCGTAAAGCTCCAAATCTCGCCAGGAAATATCGTGCTATCCGGGGGAGCATTAATCTCATCAATCCGCCAGTAATACGTCTGGCCTAATTCGAGCCGGCCAGGTTCATACGTGTTAGCATCCTGGCCCTGGCTGAGAAGTACATCAA
>CAZJIR010000305.1:0-4195 GCA_964546095.1 uncultured Pirellulales bacterium | reverse complement strand
AAGATCCGTGCGCTTTTAAAGCAATTCCTCGATTGCAGCGGTGAGGTCCTTTTTGCTGGTTAAGCCAACCCATTTTTTTTGTACCTGGCTGTCCTTGAATAGAATAAGGGTGGGTATCGCGCTTATGCCGAACTCCATAGCACTGTCGCGAGCGTCATCGACGTCGAGCCTGCAGATTTTGACTTTGTCCCCGTACTCATCTGCGATTTCTTTTAAGATAGGAGCTATCATAACACAAGGCCCACACCAGGGTGCCCAGAAATCAACCAGCACCGGCACATCCGAACTGTGAATAATCTGGTCAAAAGCAACATCCGTCAACGCAATTACACTGTCAGCCATTACTTTGTCCTTTCAGTCAAGATTTCGCGTAAAATTGCTTGCCGGTCATACCCCAGCTCGCATCGTCGCTATAATACTCGAGTTACTCGCCAGCGTCAATGAAGAAGCAAAAAAATAATGGTATGGCCAAGGAACATCGTATTCCCCTGCAAGATACGAGATGTAAGGCCAAAGATTGCGATTTGAAGTTAAAGAGCTTATTAATCACTCACCATTGAACTTATCACCGTCTTTGTGAGGACGCCGACCGGCTTTGCTGACATCAATCGGTTTTATGCCAAGCCTGTGCACAGGTGAATCAGCGGTAAAGCTCACTTTGCCGGTCTCGAACTCGACCAAACGAGGGTCGGCAAGCAGATTCTCTCCATCGCCCTCTAACTGATAGCTGCCCAATAGACTGTAATCCTTTAGCCTGCGACAGTGGACTTTTCCTTCTGCACTGAACAAAACATTATTTCGCATGTTGTCAACCCCATCAGGATTATCCAGCACAATATCACCTCTGGCACAGATGACGTTTTGCTCCATAACGTAACTCGAAGACTTCTGGAATGTTATTCTCGCTTTTTCACTACTAATGAAAACATTGTTTCGGATAGTATTATTTCTTGCCATGTGGTTATGCGAAGGCCGAACAATATCAATCGAAAGGTTGCCCTCTACCAGACAATTCTCGCTTCTCTCGTCGAGGTAATAGGCCGAGGCTCCGTAGCCGCCTGTGTCGATGATGTCCCGGATGAAATTGCCGCTCAAGACAAGACCCTTTCCCGCAAAACAGTAAATGCCGGCGCCATCATGAAGCTCCTTCATCGCACGATAAATCAGATTGTGCTCAATGCGATTATTCTGTCCGCCGCAATTGATGGCGGTGTAAGGGCTGTCATGAATTTCATTGTGGCTAATCCGGCAGTCCCTGCCACCACCCTGCAGAGCAATGGAGCTCGGATAAGTAAGTCCGACATCATGGATGTGATTATCCGTAACAAGGCAACCGGCACCACGAAATCTTATACCGCAGGCCCCGGTGTGATGGACGTTACAACTCTCAATACGAAGGTTGGTGCCCGACACCTTGATGCCCTGGCCGCCGACATTAACCATTTCAAGGTCAACCAGACGACAGTCTTCGGCAAGCGCCACTGAAACCGCCCCATCAAATTTGCCCGCACCGAAGCCGCCTGCCTCAAGCGACGTTGTTGTAACCGAAAGCGTAAATCCTCGAATGGTTATGTCTCTGGCCGGTTTGTCTCTGGTACCGCGAATCCGAATGATTGATTCTATAGTCGGGGCGAAAACCACAGCCTCTGCAATATCTTCACCGGACAAAGGCCAATAGACCAACTTACCGGCCGTGCGGTCAAGATACCACTGCCCTGGCTGCGTCATACCCTCGCGAACGTTCCAGATAACATACTCTTTCACCCCGAATGCACCCGGCGGATGACCCGTTGGACTGGCGAAAGTTAGCATCTGCGTTTTTGTATCTATAGCAGCCAAGCCAACCAGCGATTCGTCCCACATGTGATAAATAGTGACTTCCGCATTATTAATGTCCAGCCAGGTGCCAAGGTCATCAGCACGGTATTTCATCGTAGTCAATTCCGCATGGGTCGGTTTGCGTCTCCATCCGCCGCCCGTGCTGCTCATCCAGGGCACATCGAAACTGCTCAGATGCTCGAACTTGCCTTTTTCGGGCAGGCGTGCCCGGTTGCAAAAGCGCCCGTTGACTATCAGGGTTCGGAAGTCCCAGCTTTTATCTTTTACGCCGGGCAGTTCAACCGAATAGAACTTTTCTCCTTCCCTCTCCCAGCCGACAATTTTTTTACCACCGTAAATACAAACCTCCGCCCCGGACGCTGATTCTATAGTCAACCCGGAGTCGCTATTGGTAAGCAACAGCGGCTTATCAAAAAAATAATCGCCATCCTGAATAACTATTTTTTTCTGTTGTCCAGCACCAACCTTTTGCGCTGCCACGCAGGCAACGCCAAGCGTAGCAAACGGACCATCCGCCCGTTCCTTATTTGGACTGGGTATCCGCCCCGACCAGGAATCATCGCCGTTTACAGCCACATAAAACATGCCGTCCTCGGTTGTACTTGCTGCACACACCTGTTGGTTCGTAAGAGACAACAAAACAAATGACGCAATCAAAAAAGTCAACAAAAACCACCTTTTCATTTACTCTACCCTTTCCTGTTTTCCCGGCAGAATTTACCCATTAGCTCCATAGCCCTGCTTAGTTTTTCTGCTGAGCCGCCCAGCTTCGCGTACGCATCAACTAATTCCATTAGTTCCGGAGCAGGTTCAACCAGACCATAGTGGTGCCCGACGTTAACAATCGCGGCATCAAGGCCATACTCCATCGCCTTTGCAACGTATGCCCTGCACACACCTATCCTTCGGCCGGGCAGGTCACGTATGCAGTTGCTGACTCCCAGCGAACAGTGCACACCCTTCATCTTGCCATCGTTTTTGATTTTCCTTATCGTTTCGAACGCACGGTATGTATAACCGGGCACATTCGGCTCCATTGGCATATCTATCGCCAACGGAAATACGGTCGAATCAAAGAAAATCTCGCCCGGCTTAAAACCGTACCGCCCCACCGCCGCTTCAAAAATCTGTTTAGCCAGAGAATAAAGCTCATCAACCGAGTGTGAGCCTCCCGGACCGGTAGCCGCCTCCTCACTGACTAAAAGACCGACGAACGCAAAGTCAAATTCCTTCTTCAACGGCAAAATCTGGTCCATCGTATAGACCTTGGCAGAATTTATAAGGGGCTGCCTGACTTCTTCTTCTGTATTATACCACTGCCTCAAGCCAGCAATCAGAACATCGTTATCACTGCTGTCGATACAGACCGGAGCGCCATTGCCCCATTTACGGACGAGCTTAACGTATTCATCCATCATATCGACACAAACATGCGGCTCATTCTCGCCAAAGGCATCGAGATTAACCGCGATATAATCAGCTCCTTCATTTGCCTGTGATTCGACTAAAGCTTTTATGTAATTCAATGGCCCGCTCGGCTTCGAATACGCATCAGGCCCAAGTGCGCTTAACTGTTTCATCACCTCACCGGTCTTCGGAATAGAAGCGTGTATTGATTCGCCAATGGTAATTAGCGGATTTTTCATCGTGTGGTCCTTGCCAAAAAGATAATTCAGTATCGAGGCAGTGTGTTCCAACGCATGGTCCCTGGGCTTATTTATCGTTGCTCTGAGCCGTTCGATGCCGTTCTTCTCCGCCGCTGCGGCCTTATAAATCAGCTCACCTACACATACACGCTCAAGATTATTGCCACATTGTCCGTCAACGGTTGCATCTCCGCATGGAGCATTGTCCATCCCCTTTTCACAGCCACCTATTGTGCACAGGCCGAAGTTCTCCGGCAGGAAACAATCACCACATTCCTCACAATCGAAAAGAAGGTACTTAAAAGCCTTCTCAGAGGCATTAAATAATTTGTAGACAGGCCCTTTTCCTTTGTCTGCACCTAAAAATTTCATTGCCCTCTTGAACACATGGAAGCCCCTGTAATCAGGGTTTAAAATGGCTCTGTGGAAAAAGTCAAAAAATATTTGTTTGAATTTCTTGCGGGGCCTGGAGAGCCGGGCTCTCCCGCCGGCCCGGTCATACAAATAAAATCCCTTCTCTGTTGACTGGTCCGGTACAGTATACGGGCTGGGCCAGAAGAGATTGTCTTTGAATTGTTCCCAATCGGGGCCTATTTCAGCCGCTCTTGTTAATATCTTGATGAAGATATCAAAGTCATAAACACCAGCGATATCGACACCGGCCGCACCAAGAGATTTGTACATAGCAACCTGCTGGGCCGCACGCTCAA
>CAZJIR010000304.1:0-4211 GCA_964546095.1 uncultured Pirellulales bacterium | reverse complement strand
ATTTGCGGCGGCGGTAACCGTATAATGGCTTTAAGACTCAGGGATATGCCTGTTTGGGTTTTCCACGGTGCAAAAGACAGGGTAGTTCCCCTCAAAGAATCTGAAGAAATGGTAAACGCAATTAGGAATCGCGGTGGAAATGTCAAATTCACAGTCTATCCAGATGCCGGCCATGATTCCTGGACAGAAACATACGACAATCAGGAACTTTATGACTGGTTTCTTGAGCATCGTAAAAGTAAAGAAACAAAATAATGTGATTTGTAACGATGGAAGACCTAAGTGCAAAAGAGTTACGTGACAATATTGTAACGGGCCGGATAAGCTCTGTAGAAGCAACTAAAAGTGTTTTTGAGCGGATAAATAAAATTGAGCCGGTGATTGGTGCTTTTATTAGTACCTATGAAGATTTAGCTTTAGAGAGGGCTACCGATGTTGACCGCCGAATTGCTGCCAATCAGCCGGTAGGGCAGTTGGCCGGTGTACCTGTCGCGGTTAAAGATAATATGTGTACGACTTTTGGAGCTACGACCTGCGCTTCAAAAATATTGGAGAATTTCCACGCACCTTATAATGCCACAGTTGTCGAAAAATTACTTGCCGCTGATGCGGTGATAGTTGGCAAAACGAATATGGATGAGTTTGCGATGGGTTCGAGCACAGAAAATTCGGGCTTAAAGCAAACTGTCAATCCATGGGATACCTCTCGTGTCCCCGGAGGAAGTAGTGGTGGTTCAACCGCTGCTGTATCGGCCCGGTTGTGTTTTGCAGCGCTGGGCTCTGATACGGGCGGCTCAATTCGCCAGCCTGCTGGCTTCTGTGGTGTTGTTGGCTTAAAACCAACTTATGGTCGAGTTTCCCGGTTCGGACTTGTTGCTTATGGTTCGAGCCTGGACCAGATTGGGCCTGTAACACGAACAGTAGCTGATTCGGCGTTGATGATGAATGTTATAGTCGGCCACGACCCTTCCGACAGCACCAGCGTTGATGAGGTTGTGGCACCTGTTTACGATTATCTTGATAATATTGATGAACCAATAGAGAAACTCAAGATAGCAATTGTACCTGAATTCACTGCTGGCGCTGATGAGCAGGTGCAAAAGGCCCTGAATGCGGCTATAGATGTCTATAAAAAGCTCGGGGCCGAGGTAATGGAAATTGATATGCCTCATCTGGATTATGCTATTGCCTCCTACTACGTCATCGCTACTGCTGAAGCATCAAGCAACCTGGCTCGGTACGATGGTGTGCATTACGGTCATCGCAGCGAAAAAGCCGACGATTATATCGAAGTCTATTCCAAATCACGTGCAGAGGCGTTTGGTAAAGAAGTTAAAAGGCGAATAATGCTTGGAACTTACGCACTATCAAGCGGTTATTATGATGCGTATTATTTGAAAGCTCTGAAGGTAAGAAATTTAATACGTGCCGACTTTACCAGCGCATTCGAGAAATGTGATTGTATTATAATGCCTGTTTCCCCGACAACTGCTTTCAAAATCGGCGAAAAGGTCGATGATCCTCTGATGATGTATCTTTCGGACATTTACACGATAGCCGTCAATTTAGCCGGCATTCCCGGAATCAGTATCCCGTGTGGTTTCGATGAGAATAATCTGCCAGTTGGCCTGCAGATACTTGCGCCGGCCTTCGGTGAGGGCAAATTACTGCGAATAGCAAGAATGCTCGAGAGCCAAACAGACTGGCATACAAAAAAACCACCAGTTATTGATTGAAAAGCAAAATGAGTAATGATTTGCAATACAAGCTAATAGTCGGGTTGGAAATCCACGTGCAGTTATGTACGAAAAGTAAGATGTTTTGTAGTTGTGCGGTAGAGTTCGGCCAAAACCCCAATAGCAGAGTTTGTCCCGTTTGTCTGGGTATGCCCGGTGTTTTGCCGGTGATGAATAAGCAGGCTGTTGAGTACGCTGTTCTTGTTGGAATGGCTCTTAACTGTCAGATAGCAGATTTCACGAAGTGGGACAGAAAGAGTTATTATTATCCTGATTTACCAAAGAATTATCAGATAAGCCAGTATGATTTACCACTTAGTATGAACGGTTATATTGAGATACCGCTTGAGTCCGGCCGAGCTAAGAGAATTGGGATAATAAGAGCTCATCTTGAGGAGGATGCGGGTAAAAATGTGCACACTGCAGGGAATTATTCTCAGGTGGATTTGAACAGGACGGGCACGCCTTTACTGGAAATTGTGACCGAGCCGGATATGAATAGTGGTGCCGAGGTTCGAGCATTGGCGGTGGAACTCCAGCGAATAGTAAGATTCTTAGGTGTCTCTCAGGGTGATATGCAAAAAGGCCACATGCGTTTTGAGCCGAACATCAATTTAATTATTACCAAAGATGGCGCCGAATACAAAACACCCATCGTTGAGGTTAAAAATCTCAATAGTTTTCGTGCGCTTGAAGGAAGCGTAGATTATGAACAGCAAAGACAGCTTGACGAGTTCCTGGAAACCGGCCTGGTTATGGAAATGGGTAATAAGACTACACGTGGCTGGGACGATGGAAGGGGAGTAACCGTCCTGCAGAGAGAAAAGGAGGAAGCGCACGATTACCGTTATTTTCCGGAGCCTGACCTTGTGCCTGTGGAATTGACATCAGAATGGCTCCATGAGATTCGAAGCCGTCTGTGTGAGCTACCGCTTAAAAGACAAGTGCGTTATATTGAGGAATACGGTTTGAGTGATTATGATGCAGGTGTTTTAACCGCTGAACGCTCGACGTCAGACTTGTTCGACGAAGCGGTCAAGGCCGGTGCGGAGCCGAAGAGGGTCTGTAACTTGTTAACACAGACCGGCTTAAAGATAGCAAATGACAAAGGTTGCAACATCGGTGATTTGGGTCTTGAATCCAAAGGTCTCGTACGATTGGCGGAAATGATTGAAGATGGTACAATTAGCGCTGGTTCCTCGGTACCAATATTTGAGGCGATGGTTGAAACTGGTAAAGAACCGGAAATTTTGGCGGAAGAACTTAACCTGATTCAGAAAAGCGATGCAGGTGAGTTGGAAACGATAGTTGACCAGGTTCTTGCGGAAAATCGAAATGCGGTCGAGGATGTAACCAGCGGCGGCAAAAAAAGCAAAAAGGCCAGAGGGTTTTTGTTAGGTCAGGTCATGCAAAAAACAAAAGGTCAGGCAAATCCGAAAGTTGTTTCCGAAATTCTTACTAAGAAACTTAGCTGAAATCTTGTAATAGGTAGAAGGAAGATGAGTCCCGTTAGATGTTCCCATCATAGGCAAGCGGGTATCTCTAACGGGTGTAATTCTTTAAGGGGATAAAAATGTCTAACGGGATGAAGATAGAAAAAAGCAGCAATATTGACAAATCTGTGGTGGAAGTCGAGGGGGCAAAAGATGTTCAAATAAGATGGCTTATTTCAAAAGCCGATGGCGCCGAAAATTTCGCAATGCGGATGTTTGAATTGCAGCCCGGTGGACATACACCGTTACATACACATTCCCATGAGCACGAGGTTTTTATAATTGAGGGGCAAGGTGTCCTTGTTTTCGAAGGACGGGAGCACGAGTTTGGACCCGAATACGTGGTATTTGTGCCGCCTAATAAAGAGCATCGGTTTAAGAATACGGGCGATTGTGTTTTAAGGCTTCTTTGCCTTATTCCAACATCTGCTATATGAAATAACCGGCAATAATTGTTGTTAAAGAATCGAAGGGGGTTAGTAAAATGGTTCTGGAAAGTGAGATTATTACATTAGTACTTGGTGTAGGCGTTTTAATTTTTATTTGGTTCAACCGTTTGGAACTCAAGAAACTACCGGCCTCGAAAATTTTGATAGCTGCATTCGGCATGTTTTTGGCCGGTTGGTCTTTGGCGATCATTGAAAATTCCATTTTCCCTGATTTTCTTAATCATCTGGAACATGTATCCCATTCCATCGGTTCAATATTAGTGGCCTTATGGTGTTGGAAGCAGTTTGGTTGGAAGGAGGCATTAAAATGAACCTGATAAGTGCTTTTGATATTGTCTCTTTTCTTGCTATTCTGACAGCTTTTTGTCTTCTGTTAACAGGCTGGAAGCGCGCCTTAAATCGAGATGCCAAGCTATTATTTGTGGGTTTTCTTATTTTGTTGTTGTTTTACAGTGTTGGTAATGTTCTTGAGTGGACGGGTATATCAAATGTTCTTGGGCTCTATGAGGAGTACGCAGCAATATTAGTGCCGG
>CAZJIR010000303.1:0-4213 GCA_964546095.1 uncultured Pirellulales bacterium | reverse complement strand
TTAGCGGCTAAAGCCGGCAATTGAGATACGCTTTGACTGGCCTTGTCCACCAGAGAAAAAGTGCGGGATGATTCACTGCGGTCTGCGAGGAAAACATAGGCTTTTCTCACATCCACTAATTCCTTCAATTTGCTTAGCAGATTATTCGTAAGCTGCTCAGGGTCAACTATAAGCATCAAACTGTCTTCGAACTCAGTTAACAGTTTGTCGTCTTCTTCCGGTTTACGGAAAAGATTGAGAATCAATTGCCACATGTCAAATCCCTTGAAGCTATTAGAGGACCGGGCCCGTTTATAAAATGCATAAAATATTATATATTCATAACAGACAAAGTCAATGAAGAGCAACTGAGCAATAAAAAACACAAGCTGTCCCTTATTCTTTGAATCTACCTTTGTGATGTTGTCGCAATGGAATACTTTGGACGTTATAAAAATAGAGTGTATCTTTGCTTGATTAGCCTCGAGGTAATAATATAAAGGATATTAGTATCCAGACTGGAAACCAACGGAGCACAGTAAACGCAAAAAGACCCGGATTTATTTTTATATCTTAATAATGAAGCAGGATTTGAAAGACTACGTCTATTTGTTCGACTTTTTAGAGTCCTTTTCCAAAGACCGGGCAACGCGGAAGCCAATAATGTCCATTTCAGGCAGCCACCACTTGCTCTTCGGGAACTGAGGGTCTCCCGAGCGCCACCATTTTTCTTCAAAAGCTCTGGCCGCACAGCGCAACTCCTCTGCAGAGCTGTTGTAGTCGCCACCGCGAGCTACGTGTATTTTGCCAGTCTTCGGACCCTTTGGACTTATCGCCGGAGTATTTCCGGCGGCTTCTTTGTAGGCAGTGGGACTATAGAAATCATAAACCCACTCACGAACATTGCCCGGCATATCATAAAGACCCCAGGCATTGGGCTTTTTCTGAGCCACCTCGTGGTTTTCATAGTCAGCATTAGCCTCAAACCAGGCAAAATCCACAAGTTGATTCGGGTCATTTCCAAAACCAAAAATGTTAGTTGTTCCCGCACGAAAAGCATATTCCCATTCGGCTTCTGTAGGCAAACGATATTTATTACCGGTTTTTTTCGAAAGCCATTTGCAGAAAGTCATTGCATTGTTCCAGGTCATACCCATAGCAGGATTTTTCTGGCCGTACCCCAATGTCATGTCTCCATAAACAGTTGTAGGACCAGTAATCGCATCAACATCATCCTCGTCTGATTCCTCTGAGTTCTTCTTTGCCTGCTCCATAGCCACAAAGTCTTCCTTTGAAGTGACAGTTTCTTCATAGTAAGCCATAAAAAGCTCAATTGTAGTCTCGGTAGTACATAAATAGAAGGAGTCAAGGCGCACTTCGCGCTGAGGCCCTTCGTGGTCCTGACGACCCACCTCATCCGCAGGGCTGCCCATTAAGAAATCCCCTCCGGGAATTAGAACCATTTCAAAAGAAAGTTTCCTGCCGTCTTCTGTTGTAACTGTCTCTGTATATCTCTTCGGGTGCTTATCTTGAGCACTGGTATCAGCAACCATTGTAACACCGATATAAATCGCCAGACCAACCACATACACCGATGTACGACTCATACTCATCTTATATCTCCTCATAACACATCAATAAAAATGTTAACGACCATTCTTATAGACGTTTTTCAAAGTTCTCTTCACTTAGTGAAGTCTGTATTTATTTAACTTTTTCTTACAACGAAAATCTTTTTAGTTTAAATCATATTCGTAAAACCCGGCTCGGGAACAGGATAGCTGCCGCGGGCATCAACTTTGGACGGCGGTTCCATGTCATCGCGACATTCCTCGGCCTTAGGTGGATAATAGAAGTCAGACCCGTTAATTTGTTCCCAAGTAATCTCTTTACCCGTATAACATGATATCTGTCCCATCACAGCAACCATTGTGCTACGAGTCATGTAATCACCGTTGTTGACAGCCTTGCCGGAACGAATAGCCTTAAAAAGTACATCATGCTCTTTCTGATAAG
Source organism: uncultured Pirellulales bacterium (assembly GCA_964546095.1). Classification (GTDB taxonomy): domain Bacteria; phylum Planctomycetota; class Phycisphaerae; order Sedimentisphaerales; family Anaerobacaceae; genus NIOZ-UU13. Next base: position 2,218 of record CAZJIR010000303.1, on the reverse strand, counting down.
GGTCGCACCTTGCATTCCATCGCCAGGTTGTTTCACCCCAGATACGGCATCGCATAATATCCGCCCTGCCTTTGCTGCCAAGTACAACGCTGGAATAATCGTTGTAGCATCCGTTTGTAGTTCGGCAGAATGCGTAGATGCGCACGCCGTTTTCAAATTCGTATGTTACCGAGTGGTGATCAAACACGTCACCATATATAGGATCAGTCATCGAAGAACGTCCACCTAAACCATGGCATTTCACAGGGACTTGATTGTGCATCGCCCAACTGGCACGGTCCAGATTATGCACCAGCGACTGAGGGATGTCGTCTCCGGAAAGCCAGCGAAAATGGTATTGGGTACTGCACTGCCACTGGAGTTCCGACAGTCCTGGTTTACGCTCGATGACACCATACGGAGGACGAAGGAAATTCTCTTCGATGGCGATTATATCACCGATGGTACCATCATGGATCCGTTTGATTGTTTCGGCGTACCCCGTATGATAGCGGCTGTGCAAACCAGAAACGAGACATAATCCCTTCTGTTTTGCCATGTCAGCCGCCCGCTGCATGAGCTTTATCCCGGCCGGGTCGATACCGTGAGGCTTCTCAACGAATACGTGCTTTCCGGTCTTAATCGCCGTCATAGTATGGAGCGGGTGGAACTTGGCTGCATTAGCAATTAGCACCACATCGGACAACTCAATTACGCGCTTATAGCCGTCGAAGCCTGCAAAGCAATGGCCATCATTCACCGCGACCTGGTCACCTTTTTGTTCTTTAAGCAGCTTGCGTTTTTGTTTGACACGGTCCATAAAGATATCGCACATTGCAACAAGCCGGGCGCCGGAATCTGCTGTGAGCGCCTGGGCGGCAGCGCCGGCATTGCGTCCACCGCAGCCTATCATACCCACCCGAATAACATCGCTGCCGGCAGCGAACAGGCTGCGATTGATATCCAGCGCACCTGAGACAACGGCCGAAGCGGCTACTGTTGAAGCCTTTAAGAAATCACGCCGTGTTGTCTCGGAACCTTTAGCGGATTTATTTGCATGTGCCATAATATCTCCTCGTTTTGATGTGTTTTTTCAGACCAGATTTATCCTATATTCAACTCAGGGCTTTTCGATGCAATTTGTGTTCGAACAACGATGTTACATTAAACACAATCTTAGTATTCTCGATTCTTGAGTATGCCCGGCTGTGGGACAGGATACTTACCATCCGGACCAAGTTGCAAGGGCGCAGGGCCATTATTTGTCAGCTTGTCGACATCAGGAGCAAACTCATGCTTGCAATTAAGAATTTCGTCATAGGTTACAACCTGACCGGTATGGGCGGCCATGCGGCCCATCGAACTCACCAAACTGGCTTCGGCACCACGTTTGGCCTCGTTGTAAGGCACATCCCGACGAATGGCATCAATCAGGTCATCCCACTCAAGCTGGTACGGATTCGGTTCAGGCTGTGGGAATCGCCAAATCAGGTTCTCCCTGTCCATGTTGTGCCCTTTATAAGTCCGGACCTTGCCCGGGTAATGGCTGCTTGTCGAGATGACACCCGTACCTTTCGTACCGAGGGCATAACTGGAGAATCCACCTTTACAGCCCTCCATAGCACGACCATAGTAAAAGAGTTTGGTTCCATCCGGATAGGTGTATTCGATGGAGTAGTTGTCGAAATTCTGATCCAGGGAATTGCCACGATAGTGACGGCCACCACTGGCGTGGGCCTCAACCGGCCAGGCTCCTTTCATCCAGGAACACTCGTCTATCTGGTGAATGTAATAGTCACTATACATGCCACCGCTGGCCCACAGGAAAGCATGGAATCTCTGAATCTGGTACAGCACCTCGCTAACCCCGCCAGGCTTAGGCCCGGCGGTGGATGCTCGCCCGGCCATCCGGTAAGCCCGCATCGCGATAATATCACCGATCTCACCGTTGTCGATGCGGCGCTTCAACTCCCGTCGGCCCCGACAATGGCGAATCATAAGCCCCACACCTACCTTGAGGTTTTTCTTCACAGACTGCTCGGCGAGTTCCAGCATCTTGCGTGTAGTCGGGCCATCAACCGTAACCGGCTTTTCCATGAACACATTAAGGCCCTTTTTGATGGCGTATGCGAAATGCACCCAACGAAATGCCGGAGGCGTTGCAAAAATCACTACGTCACCGGCATCAAGGCAGTCCATCGCTTTTTTGTAACCGTCGAAGCTAACGAACTTACGGTCC
>CAZJIR010000302.1:0-4253 GCA_964546095.1 uncultured Pirellulales bacterium | reverse complement strand
GCAGCAATATTCTTGCCAAATCTCTCAACTTCCATAATTTTCTATACCTCAAAAGGAACACGGGGAGTCAAAAAATAGAGCCATCTGGACATTGTTTCCGATTTGAGAATGGCTGAAGCCGCCCTGCCATAAAGCTCCAACTGGCCGCGATAAAGCTTGGCTCGTTCATTGACCTGTTCAGCCGTTATATTATCTGTTTTAAAATCAATAATGACCAAACCCTCCGGCGTACGAACCAGCATATCAATTATACCCTGAACAACAATGGTTTCATCGCTTATCGTTCTTTGCTCATCATTCAGGTTAGGATACTCACAAGCCGGCATTGCGAAAGTAAAAGGCCATTCGCGCAAAACAGTATTCTCTTTATCGAAAACCATTTGACCCAACTCATGCTGGAAGAAAGCCAGTATTGATTCTGTATCGATACATTCAGCAATACGGGCAGTTAGTGATTCGTTAAGGATAAGTTTTTCTTTTATCTTTTCGATAGCTCCTTCTGTCACAGGCTCGATTAAATCGAGCCTGGACATTACAAGATGTGTTGCTGTCCCGACAAGTCGCGGTTCAAAAGGTTTGGCTAAAGCCGGTTCAGCCTCTGCAAGAATTTTTGGTTGACGGTTCAGCACCCGGGAATAATCAAATTTCACGTATTCATCATTAAAGTGTGTCAATTGAGTTACCGACCTTTTCGCAGGCAAAATATATACACACCCCAAACGATATTGCCAATCTAATGATTTTTTTATCCGTGGAAGCAACTTCGAATCTGCCCGTTCCGGGCGTTTCTTTTTCGAGTCCGAAGAGATTCGAGTAAACTTATTAGACCTTAGCCTGGTGACTAACTCGGATAGTTGTTGTAAATCCGTCCGATTATAAACTCGCAGGTTAAATAAATTGTCATTGAGAGCTTTCTCAGCAAGGCCGGTCTCAAAAGCAACGTGTAAACTTTTTTGTTCACTTAGTCCGTAAAGAATCCACTCTAAAGGACGGCGGCAGGAACGAAGCTCCCAGTCTGGGATGGGTTCGGCGCCGAAGAAAAAACCATTCGATACAATCTGTCGACAATTAGTCTGCTTCTGCGAAGCGGTTAAAATAAGACGCTCTCTTGCCCGCGTCGTTGCGACGTAAAGGATGCGCATTTCCTCAGCTAACATCGTTGATATTTTTCGTTCCGCGATAACCTCATGCGCCAAAGAATTTAATTTGCTGTTCGACACCCGGTCGATAACCTGCAGACCCAACGTATAATCGGCATCAGTAAGAATATCTTCATGGATATCTTTCTTGTTAAATTGGCTTTCCAGCTCAGCTAAAAAGACAACCGGAAATTCAAGCCCTTTGCTTTTATGCACACTTAAGATTCGAACTGCATTACCCGCAGACGTCTGAGGCTCAGCGGGAGCCCAGTCCTGACCGGTTTCCTGAAGCTTTTCAATAAACTCAACAAAACGCGTCAGTGAAGGTACACCCGCACTGCTGACAAAATCCTCGAATTGGACTGCTCTGTCGTGGAGTTTGAGAAGATTGGCTCTACGAGCCTGGCCATTTGGCAAAGCCGAAACGAAAGATAAATAACCGGTTTCTCGATAAACCCGCCAGACCAAATCGGCCAGATGCCCGCGTCTGGCAATTGTCCGCCACTGCTTAATCTTCTCGATTACCCTTTTGAGCTTAGCGGCTAATTTCTCATCCGTACCTGCATTACAATATTGAAGTACACAATCATAATAATTCCTGCACTGCTGATTTTCTTTGCTGTGTATTTTAATTCGCGCCAGCTCGGTATCGTCAATCCTGAAAAAAGGGCTTCGCAATACAGCAGCCAGCCCAATATCACGCTGAGGATTGTCCAGCACCTTAAGCAAGGCTATCATATCGCTGATTTCTGTCGCCTGAAAATAACCCGCCGTTGCCTGACAACTGACAGGTATACCCGCTAATCCGAACACTTCGAGATAATCATTGGCTTTTTTAGCCAACGAACGCATCAGCACTACAATGTCGCCATACTGTACATCCCGGAAAATACCCTTCTGTTCGTCATATATTTGAAACTCGGGTCTGCCCGTATCGGCTCCGACCATTTCTTTGATTCGCCGGGCAATCATCACCGCCTGACGTTGACGAGAAGTAACCATATCAAGATTCTCTTTTTCGCCCGATACTTTATCCTTTTCATCCTGCAAATCGTTGTCGGTGTCGGCCTCGTCAAGTATGTGAAACTCAACAACAGGTTTATCACTACTTACAGATTGGCTCTTAGCTTCATCCATAAGTGCCGGCCTTAATCGGGCCGACTCATCGTAGTCAATCTTTGTAAAAGAACTCGTCATTATGCGAGAGAATATCCTGTTGACAAAATCAAGGATTCCCTCGACCGAGCGAAAATTAACATTAAGGTCAACACGCAGGCCATTTGGCGCCTTTTCCGGGTCGGATGAAGCCTGCTTTAGCTGTTCGATAAAAATATCCGGCTGGGCCCCGCGAAATGCATAAATACTTTGTTTAACATCGCCGACCTGAAGGATATTCCCGCCGGGACTAAGCATCCGCAGTATCTGTTGCTGGACGGAATTGATATCCTGATATTCATCGACAAAAATATACTTGTATCTTTCTCGAAGTAACAGAGCCGTTTCTGATGGTTTTGTTTCACTTCCAGAAGAAGCTTCATCTATTAAAAGCTCCAATGCCTTATGTTCGAGGTCGGCAAAATCCAGACAATTTAGTGTCTGCTTGGCCTGACCGTATAAACCATCATATTTCGTAACAAGCCCAATGAGTACTTTCGTTTGCAATCCGACCGAACCGCCGACCCTGTCAAGATAATCAGGATTTACTATTGCAAGTTGTGAAAGCCCTTTGAAATCATCCACAGCTTTTCTTGCTGTCTTCTGGAGAAAGCCCGCAATGGGTTCGGGTAATCCCTTGGGCTTATATGTTATTGGTTTATTAAAATTCCTTATCGCTTTAATGTATTTATCCCAATCGTCGGCTTTGATAAGCTCGATACATTGCATAATAGGCTTGATATGAGTATCCCCAAGTTTCTCAGCCCAACCAGAATCGTCACCTTCGCTTTTCGCAAGCTGTTGAACATGCCGAAGTCGATTAAGAATGTCCTGCAACTTATCGTTAATAACTTGTTTCTGCTTTTCGGCAAGGTCGCCTGTGAGCGGATTGGCAATTTCCGCAAGCAAAGCCGCTCTCTCATACCAGTTTTGCCGAGACACAACACCATCCAGAAAATCACCAAGTTGTATTATCCTGGAAAGAAAGCCGTCATTTGTGCGAAGGTCACGCCGGTATAAAAGCTTTTCTAAAGCCACTCGCAGGTTATTCTGTTGCCAGGCCCAGTCGATGGTCTTTTCGAGAACCTCTGCTTTGAGCAGCTTTTGCTCATCACCATCGATAACACGAAAAGTCGGGTCCAAGCCAAGTTTATAAAAATATTCCGTGATAAGTTTTTTACAAAACGAATGTATCGTGCTGATATCAGCGCCCTGAAGCAGCATAAGCTGGTAATGAAGCCGGTTGTCCAGCTTTTCCTCAAATGCATCCCTTAATTGTTGTGCAATTCTCGAACGCATTTGCTCAGCAGCAGCCTCGGTAAAAGTTAATACCAGAATATTACGCACATCGGGACATATTGATTTGTCGGAGACGATATTGACACATCGGCCTGAAAGCACAGCGGTTTTCCCCGTCCCGGCTGAGGCCGTTACAAGAACATCACTGCCACGAGCTCTAATCGCCCGCTTTTGCTGGTTTGTCCATTTAATCTTCTTTTCAGGCATCGATTATGTCCAACTTTTCAAGAATCTCAGGTTTACCAAGTGATACCAAATGATTATAGTCATTTATCTGCCAATCAAATCGACAGACAGACTTATACTTACAATAACTACAGGGCGATTGGTTCCTTAAACGATACGGCCTTACCCTAATTTCACCACAGAGAATTTCTTCAGCTAATTTCAATATCTTTACCTCAGTAAACTTAAGCACCTTTTCAAAATGCTCCGGCCTTAACACCCCACTTTTTCCGTAATCTCCATACTGTTCGTCCTTAGAGGTAATACGAAAGCTGTAAAATTTACTCCAACCCGAACTTGCCACCCCATCCAGTTGATTAAAAACTCGTCCGTCAAATATTCCATTTGCTTTATATCTGAAACTATCGGTTTTTTGCGATAGTTCATTAGGTGTTGCTCTTTGTGCGGCAACTTCAACCGGCATGTAAAATGCGC
>CAZJIR010000301.1:342-4268 GCA_964546095.1 uncultured Pirellulales bacterium | reverse complement strand
GATTAATTGTTTCGGCCCCGATGTTTTTAAGCTCGATATATTCTTCATTTGGCTCATCTGAATCGCCTGCGTTATACGGATTATACATAATCTCGGTAATGCGCAGGTTATCCGCTACAGAGCCTACGGCAAAGGTAGCTTCGTTCAAAGCACTCCAAATGCCATTATCTAATACACTGGCCTTAACGACGACACTCTGGGACAACGCAACCGGCATGGTATATTCAAGCACGCCGGGCAAGATACCACCCTCACCCTGAGGATTACTTTCGCTGGTAACCAATTCAATAGAAATCAGAAAATCAGAGCTTGTTACGGAAGAATTAAGGCCCTGGATAGCAAGCAAGTTATCGCCCTGCTGAAGGTTGTCAATGAAAGCGGAAATGTCAATATACTCGAACTCGATTGCAGCCGAATCGGAATTCTGAGTATAAGCACTGGAATTCCATGTTGGCATACCGATGAAATTTCGTCGGGCAACTTCTGTTCCATTGAGGTAGGCAATAAAACCGTCGTCATAGCGAATTTTCAGTGCCATAAAGTTGAAGTTTTCAAAATCATCCTCAAAAATAAAGGTGATACGGATATAACAGGTTGTATTTCTTCCATACATCCAACCTTCCAGGTCAAGACTGATTAGTGGTCCAAAACCGGTGCTTCTTTCATAACCAACGCCACCCGAGCCGCCGGCAGAAGCCAGCCAGGCCGAGTCGTTAAAGCCGACACTACTCTTCCAGTCATCACTAACAGGGCTCGTTGGAACAAACACACGCTTGGCGGCATTCTCAGCAATAAGCGCTGTACTAACAACATCCTCATCCGGAAAACGCGGGTCGGAGCCATCAAGTGTATAATAGATTGTACCTGTCGGTGCATCCATATGTAGATTGAAGTTCTCCACAATCAATCCGCCCTGTTGGCTTAACGTTGGCGCTTCAACGCCCGGGAACCAATTCTGACTTCTGAACTGATTTAAAAGATTTCGATTCCGTCCTGCTATCCAGTTTCTGACAAACTCAACCGCATCGAACCAATCTTCTTGCGTATAAGGCGAATTACGGCTGGAATCACCCCAGCGAGCCGACTCAGCAATAATAGCCAGTTCAATCTGAGAAGCGCGTGCATTAACACGAGCTATTGAAGCATCAGAAGTTAATAAACCTCCATTGAATAAATATTTCTGGACACGGTCTCCGAATCGTTGGCGATAAAGAGTGTTGGAATTAGCGAGCCTTTCATGCAGCCAATGTGGATTGAAATATCTCCACTGCGAGCCGGCCGTCGTGAGCGGCACCACCATGTTATCCGCATCCCCCGGCAAACCTAAGGTGTGCTCAGAATCATGCTGGAAGAACTTCCAGCCATCGGGATTCTCTCGATTGTATATACTGAAAGTATTGTTCGGCCTGTTTCCATAACGTGAGCCCGGCCCATCTCTATCGGATGTATAGTATTCTATAATCATAAAATCGATAAGATTGTCCACATCAAGCAGCTTCTCGTAGTCCGAATTGGGCGTGCCATCCGGATTCAAACCCTGAACTCTATAGTAATCTTCATCATCGCTTAATCCATTCCTTGTTGCATCATAGAGCAGGCGATAGGCATCCATATTACCATCTGTGGCCAACATCGCACGGTTCACACTGCGGTCCACCTTCACAACATCATAGTCTTCCTTATCATCGCCGAAATACGATTCGGCATAACTGGCCTCCGAGCGTTCCTGAGTCTGGAACAGACCCCAGTAATGGCCATTGAGATAAAGATGGTAATATCGGCTTCGAGTATAGGGCTGACCCATTTCACCCTGAAGGTCACGCGAGAACACCTCGCGAACCATCGTATTGTTACGACCCGAACCACCGCCAAAGCTCCAGGCGTAATTCTGACTTGTTCTCAAATCAACACCATCGAACTCATCAACACCCTCGTCACCAAACAACGGAAACCTCAGCTTTGCGTCACCATATTCGGCCCTGAAGAATAAGCGGAACGCATGCTTGGGATTACCATCCTGCCGGCTGAAGCCTCCTCTGATTCGCAAGCCCGCATCGATTTGAAAACCTTCACTGCCATCGGGATTGATTAACTCCACTGAAGTAGGTCGTTCCCAATCCCTGCCTTCCCGCTGTGCGTTTACATAAATGCCATAGGAAGAACCGAACAAGTCACTCAGCTCTGATACAAGCGAGATTGTCGGCACTGTCATCAGAGCGTCTCTAATCTGATGCGAGTACCGCGAGTCATTAACAACATCCCGGTCCATACCGTAATTAATAACCTGACCATTAACCCTGCTCGGAGGCCAGCCTGAGCCGGGCGATTGGCCGTTGGGTGATTGTCTTATCACGTCATCAACAAAGATATAAGTATATGTTTTGATACTCGAAGATTTCCAGCCTGCCTTAACTGCTATTGCACGCAAATATGTGGTCTCGTCAATTAAAATAGGGCCGCTGTAAACCGTACCTTTCCTGACCCTCCCCGAAAGTCTATACGGCTCGGTGCCATCGAGAGTATAGTATATTTCGGCGTCTTCGGTTTCAGTAGCAAGCATGAGAGAAAAAGGTTCATTGTAAAAACCACGCTTATGACTGAATTGTACATTGTCAACAAAGCCCTCATACACATTGATATTTTCACTCTCCGGGCTTGGCTCACCGAAGAATTGCCAGTTTTCGTCGCCATTAGGGTAACGACCGAAGGAAACGTCACCAATCTGCTCATCGAAGACAATACTATCAACTAAAGTAATACCATCCGAGCTAAATAGATTCAATTCTTCACCGGCCGCATCAATCCTGAAATTTGCATGCAGGCCTGCATCGGCAATATCATTGTCCACCCATATCAATAGATAGCCGCCTGCAGGGATGATAGTTCCGGCGGGTATTTGCCACTTAGTCGGATTTGTCGAATCATCTGTCAAATACATGCCTCCTGCATTAAAAGCATCTGTACTGTAGTTATATAATTCGACCCAGTCATCATGCTGGCCCTGCGGGTCCTGGATAGTACTGTTATTGGATGCCATCAGCTCATTGATTATGATAGGTATGCCCGCCTGGTGCCATTGGCCGGCCAATAGGGAAAGGTCAGCCATATTCACTAAATCGTCGCCGTTAAGGTCGGCGGGATTCTCCGGAGGCGCCAGCCACTGTTCAGCAAAAATCTGCATATCCAGAAAATTGACTTTACAGTCGCCGTTTATATCACCTGCCGGACAGTCGGCCTTTACAGAACAAACCAAAAATAGAGACAATAATAGAGTGAATAACAAGACTTTTTCAAACCTGAGCAACTTTTACCTCCCACCCAACTGATGTTTTGTGTCATCGACCGAGGTTCAATTTCTATAACTAATTAGTTACGCTTATCTTAACATAAAAAGTACACTAAAGTCAATAAGTTTGATTCGGAATCAATAAGCATAATAATGCCATATTGTCCTCTTTGAACCAGGTTCGCACTTGATTTGATGCAGGAACCACTATCTTATCGGTGGCCGCAGCTAATGATGGTTGAGGTGGCTAAGTTAAAATAATGATTACATAATATATTCAGTAAACGTAAAAGTGCCGTCACTAAGCAAAGTTGAATCTGGATATAATATTACCGAGGAGTCAAATCATGAGTAATTTACTAAACCGGCGAGAGTTTTTAGGAGCAAGTGCCGCAGGAGCAGGGGCATTATTATTAGCAAATCAATTAGGAGGTCGCCCTGCAATGGCAGGTGATAGCGAACAATGGCCGCCTAAACTTCCCGTTGTGAAAATTTATAAGGTTTATATAGGAAGAACCGGTGGAATTTACTTGTCCAGACCAAAAGAGGAAATAGCCAGGTTTGAAAAATATCTTGCTAAAATAGAACGCGAACTCGGTGACATCAAGTTTATAGGCGGCGAGATGATTCCACCGGCAGA
>CAZJIR010000301.1:0-332 GCA_964546095.1 uncultured Pirellulales bacterium | reverse complement strand
TGGTGTCCTTATGTTTCATCTTTCCGGCCATGGAGGAGGCGCACCGAAGGCGGCAATGGACCGAATCATCGATAAGGGATTGCCCACAGCGGTTTTCTCCCAGCCTTTCAGCGGACATGGGTGGATGTACTTCCCCGAGTGGCAAAAGGCCGGTAAGAAGGTCGTTCTGCTGCCAACAAGCGACTGGAGTGAGATTGAACAAGTAGTGAAACTGATGCGTGTAGCACCGCATCTTCGTCAAACACGTATCATCGTCGTGCGTGGTCCGCTGGGAACGACTCCAGCCTGTTCCGCCGAGCAGGTTAAAAAACGCCTGGGCGCTGAGCTAATCC
>CAZJIR010000300.1:0-4271 GCA_964546095.1 uncultured Pirellulales bacterium | reverse complement strand
CAATAACTTGACTCAAACTGGATGGGAATATGGTGTGTATCGTGTTAGGATTAGCACTTATCAATATGAATGGCAGGATGCAGATAGACGTATTCGCGCAAAAAACCAAACAGAATTTCTTGAAAAAATGGGATTTGTCTCAATCCTAAATGAACTGGAAGTAATAACCGAGGGTCGATTGAGGACTTTCGAATATGTTTTAGACGTGAAATTTCTGAACTATTTGGGGGCGCAGGGCTGGGAATTGATTGATGTTATGGATAGAGGCACAGGGGCGATAGCCAACAGAACTTTTTGGTTTAAGAGACGTAAATAGGTTAGCTGACTGTGTAAAAGCAGAAACTGTGAAAAACCTGCTCGGTATGGATACGGTGACGAGAAGAGAGTGATTGTGTAGATTGCCGGTGTTTGTCCCGCCTTGGCAAGTTTCACATGTTTGCATTTTTCATACGATTTTAGTATAAACTTGCCGAATATTTTAAAGATAAACAAACAATGAGAGTTAGAAGTGTAAGCATTTTGGCAATAGTAACGGTTCTGTTAGGTGCGGGTTCTGTATTTGCCAATTTAGCCGATGGTCTTATTGCTTCAGAAGAGCAGGGCTGGCCTCAATGGCGCGGCCGGCGCCGGGATGGTATTTCTGATGAGGAAGGTCTGCTTCCCGCCTGGACCGAAAGTGGGCCGAGACTCCTGTGGAAGAAAGAAGGCCTGGGTATGGGATGGTCCTCACCGATAATTGTCGGTGAGCAGTTGTATATTACAGGAGATGTCGGTGATGAACTCGTAGTGTTTGCTTTCGACCACAATGGTAAACCAAGATGGCGAGCAAAGAATGGAAAGGCCTGGAAAGGGCCATACCCCGGAGCACGTGCGAGCTGCGCCTTTTCCGAAGGATGCTTGTATCATTTGAACGCACATGGGCGTCTGGTTTGCCTGGATGCAAATTCTGGTAAAGAAGTTTGGGCCGTAGATGTTCTGGAAAGGTTAGAGGCCAGGAATATCACGTGGGCTTTGAGTGAGTGTTTACTGGTGGATGGTTCGAGAATCATTGTTACGCCTGGGGGGAAAAAGGCATTGATGGCTGCGCTGGATAAGCGAGATGGCCAAACGGTGTGGATAACTGAGCCTCTTGGTGAGGATAGCGCATCACATTGTTCACCGATTATCTTTCGATATGCCGGACATCGGGTGATTGCCAATTGCTCCTCAGCGCACGGCTTTGGCGTCGATGCCGATACGGGCAAACTTCTCTGGACTGTCCCGTTAAGAAATCCCCATGGAGTCAACGTCGCCACCCCGGTGTACGGTAATGGAAGTATATACTTCGTGACTCCTTATGCTGAGCATGGAAGGCTCTATCGCCTCCGCGCGGTTCAGCAAGGCATCGCTGCCGAGCATGTGTGGACATCCTCGCTCGATACGGTTACCGGCGGGGCTGTGCTTGTTGATGGTGTTCTTTTTGCCGCTGGCTATCGAAAATCCAAGTGGTGGTTGGGAGTGGATTGGCACACAGGACAAACGAAGTACGAGTTAAAGGGACTCACGACCGGAGCGGCAATATATGCTGATGGGCGACTCTATTGTCTTGATGAGAGTGGTAATGTGGCTTTGATGAAACCGGAGAGCGAGGACCTGGAAATTGTTGGCCGATTTCGCTTGCTTCCGAATCGGGTGAACGATGCCTGGGCGCATCCTGTTTTGCAGGATGGCCGGCTTTACCTTCGTTATCACGACACACTGTGGTGTTATGATGTGAAGGAACGATGATATTGGAGGAGACATTCCTGTGTATAAGTGGCTTGCTTTCAGTGATAGTGATTTAAGTTGAGGTTTTTGGTCGAACGGACAATATAAACTGAAAGTTTGCAGGGGAGATGCAGCTTTAGGCTGAGATTAGGCTGGCAATTTCGACCGGCTCATAGGCGGTAAGCAAGGCTTGCATCAGGTCGGTTACTGTAACTATTCCCCAAATTTTTTCCTGCTCATCAATAACCGGAAGACAGCTTATCTTATTTTGATAAAGGATGTTCACGGCATCGCTGACCCTGTAACCTGGGGGGATGTGCATGACTTTCCGCTTCATAATTTTCTCAAGGGGCAGTTGTAGATTTTTAGTCCATGACTTTATTGCAAACAGGTGCTCTCGGAATTTCTTGGGCGGGTATTGCGGCCGCTTGCCGGCAAAAGGAAGATTCCGCAGTATATCTCTATCGGAGACCAATCCTACGAATTCCGCCGTATCGTCCATAATAAGGATGTGTCTGATTTCTTCTGCCTGCATGACATCGATGGCTATGGCTAAATTGTCTTGTGGCCCGAGAGAAATTATCTGTTTTGTCATAATATCCTGAGCCGTTTGAAAAATCCATGAGGATAAAATTTCGGTCTTAGTCGAGTTTTTGGAAGCTAAGTCAAAGGGCGGTAAACTTTCTTTCAATTCCGGACAGATATGATTTGCTGCTTCGTCAATTTTGAAAAAGAGCTTCATAAGGTCGGTAGTTGTAATAATTCCCACCAAATCACCATCATTGAGCACGGGTACCATGTCAATATGGTTACAAGTCATTGTCATAATAACGTCATGTATAGGTGTTTGGGGCGAAACAGACTTGGGTTTTCTGGCGACGATTTGTACGAGCAACTGCCTCAAAGCTTTTTGGTCTATTTTTTGCTTACCCGTTTTTTCTGTGTCGGGTGCATTCAATCGCAGCACATCTCTTTGTGAAATGATACCAACAAAGTATGGTTTTTGCATTCCTTCTTTTTTTTCTTCTTCGTATGGAAGGTCCACTACAGGAACGTGCCGGACATTGTGAGTCTCCATAAACTTCAGGCATTGCTTAATTGTATGGTCGAGGGTCAGTGTGTTAAAATTGGTATTCATGATGTCCCGGGCAACACGAATGGGACAAAGATGAATATTTTTTTCAGCGGACATCTTTTTTATCACATCGATGAGTGTCGATTGTTCGCTGCCCATACTTTTTTGGCCTCCAGATGGATTGTGGCTTATTAGTTTTGGACTCTCTGTGGCTTATGTTGTTTTTGTTGGCTATTTTTATCGGTGAAGATTATGGCCTGCTTTAATGAATTCTGATCGGATTGGAGTGTGAGCGTTAATATGGTTGATAGGAGCTATTTTACCGGAATCCGGCTGGCGTCAGGGGGCTAAAAATTGAGTATTGTTTGTTTCAAGCCTATGTTTCAAAAGTTCTTACCTTCAATAAATTTTACTATATTGTATATGGCCGAATTATATGGGACGTTTATTGCAATTCCCTGGGCCAGTTTGATTACGGCTCCATTTAAGGCGTCGACCTCAGTCCTTTTTTTTGCTTTGATATCCTGCAAAGTTGATGATTTGTGCTCGGCCGTATCAGGCACAAGTTTCTCATAAAAAATACCAAGGAAATCCTTCGCGGTTGGCCAATGTGTCTGGTAGCCTGCTTTTGTCATAACGTTGAATGCTTCCTCTACGATGCCGTTCATAATAGTACGGGTGGTTTCCTGCTCTGCCAGTACGCCGTATGGTACGTCAAGAATAGCACCGAGGGGATTGAGGGCGCAGTTGTAAAGCATTTTAGCCCAGATATCTTTTTCAATATCTTCCGTTGTCCGGCAGGGGATATCTCCCTTGTTTATGGATTCGGACAAATCTTCCACGTTTAATAGGGGGGCGCTGAATAGACTACCAATATGAATAGAGTCGGCGTGTACTGTTATATCGACTTCGTTTTTTCGGTTTCTCTGGAATCCTGTGATAACACGTGCGTTGTAGATTATTTCTTCTTTAAAAAAGGAGGTAAATATCTCTGCGTTGCCCCACCCGTTCTGGAACAACACAATTTTTGTTTTCTCGCCGAAGAGGGGTTTGTGTTTGGAAAGGTCTTTGGCCGCTTCCGCTGAATCGAAGGATTTGGTGCATACGAGTATATAATCGTATGCTTTTTCTTCAAGGTCGTTTAGAGATGAGTAGCTTTTGAATGATTCGGGACTTGCATGGTAATTTCCGAAAAGACCCGTTCTGGTAAGGCCCTCTTTTCGTAAAGAAGCGACAGTGTCTTTTCGTGCAATAATGTCAAGGCGGGCTTTGGATTTAAGCAGACAGCTTGCCAGGCCGAGACCAACTGCACCGCCGCCGTAGATTAATACTCTCATTGTTAAAACTCGATTTATTCAGATTATAAGCATTATAATCAGTAAGTATATTAATATCAAACGGACATCTCTTTTGTTCGTGATTAACCATTTTTGAATGATTCCAGTGGTAT
>CAZJIR010000299.1:0-4277 GCA_964546095.1 uncultured Pirellulales bacterium | reverse complement strand
ACCAAAGCGAAGTTGTGGGGGGCTATCTCTAAAATAATCTGTTTTTCGAATTTAAAGGGGCTTATACCAAATCGTTTAGTATAAGCCCCAAATTAATGCGAATCTGCTTTATCCCAATACGTAGTTTGAACTGACACGGAAGTCCGAGCTTACGGTACTGGTTCAGGTTCCGGTTCTGGTAGCGCTTCTGGTTGCGGTGGAGGATACAGCCGAATATCGTCAAAGTACACTAAACCTGAACCACTTGGTTGTTGATTGCTCCTATCGCCGAAGCCAATAGTAATCGTATTAACGTTGGTAAGGTCGACACCCTGGTCTGCAAACTCTTGCAGGTCGATATTCCACTGGGTCCAATCGTCTATCTGTGATGCATCGGGATTATCATTATAAACAAGGGCGCTGCCATTAAGAGCTACGTACATTTGCTCGGCATCATTACTGGGCATTTCTACACCAATGGCTTGTTGTGTCCATATCTGTGGACTCACAGTACCGGTGGTCTGGACATTAGAGATTTCGGCTATACATGTCGTATTAGCATTATGGCTGGTCACTGCCAGACCTATATAAACATCCGGAGGCATTGGAATGTTTTGCGGATTCCATGACATCGCTACCCAAGTGGTGCCGTCACTGGAGTAGTAGCCATTAAAATTACCAGCGGCGTCACGCTCTATCTTCACCCAGTAAGGAGCAGTGATTGCCATTTGCCCGGCAGTTGCCACTGAGGTGTCGCTCGTAGCATCAACGGCTGGAATCAACCTGGCCTGGAATCTGCATCCGTTTTCGGGTGTGATATACACTGCTGCGAATTTGGAGCCCGGGTCAAGAGTCTGACGAATCATAACACCCGCCTTGGCCCAGGGGTCCGTGTTCTCAACACTTTCCACTTTAGCTACGATTGATCCGGGTCCGGACAATTGCTTGAAGACATAATGGAACTCATCAGCCGTGCCCCAGATATCAGTGCCGGAAGCTGTTATTGTGTAGGTGTCGGCCGGGTCTTCCACGAAACCTTCAGGATTGCCCCTAAACCAGAGTGACAAAGTACTGACGCCGTTCTTGGTCCAGTCACGCAAAGAACTCAACGTCATAATCGCCTCAGAGTTTCCGGCGGTTGAGTTGTCGTAAAAATAAGGTATTGACTGAGCGCCTTCATGAACAAAACCTGTTTCTACGAAATGACCTCCAGCGGCAAAATCAGGATTAGGATAACCAATCGTCGAACCGTTTGTGGCGATGCCATATCCATCTATCCACTTATCAAATATCCTGTCAGGTTCAAAATCATTGTAATCCTCAAAATCATCCACAACAAAATATTCTTGTGTCGTAAAATCCCAAAGGTTGCCTTGCCAGATGTTGGGAGTCTCGACGTTATTGACTTCATCGACCCTCCAGTAGTACGTTTTGCCTAAATCGAGTGATAATGGACCGTAGGTAGTATCGGTCACGGTAGTAGCAGGGGCATTGCCGTCTATTACACCCTGCATATCGTCGCTAAAGTAAACGTTATGTTCAGCCGCCTTTCTTCCCGCTCTCCAGCCAAGGGTTACGTCAAGGGCGACATCTATTGTCCCTGAATCTGGGTCAGGATTCCTTGAATTGACAGGTATGTAGAAGAAGCGAACCTCGCTTAGACCATATTGGTTTAGAATGCTTCCCCAGTTGCTGTTAACTGTAAGCCTGACATACTTTGCACCCACTCCGTTAAATTCGATGGTGATATTGTGTGCATAGTCTGAGGTGCCAGGTGCTTGGGCGAACTCATGAGTAGTTCCTAATGTTGTATAATCAATACCGTTGAGAGAATATTCTATTGAAACATCTTTGAACCCTAAACCGATTAAGGGCTCCAAACTGTCATTAGAGTTCCATACCCACATTTCATGAAGTTTATAGACCTTGTCGAACTCATACTTTATCCAGGTAGGTTGATTCCCATCTCGGTTGCTCAGCCACATATTCCCCAAACTTATATTGCTATGCAATAAACCACTTTCGTCCAGTCCCGAGCCGTTTATCGTATTTTCGGGTGTTTTTTCTTCTTCGTAGCTGGAGGTTGTAACGGTTATCATCTCACCGGGTATGGAGTACGTAAAGGTTTCAGTCGTAAAGCTCCAGACATCTCCTTTCCACGGACTATTCGGGTCTGCGTTATTAATCTCATCGATTCGCCAGTAATAAGTCTGTCCGAATTCGAGCCGGCCAGGGGCGTAGGTTTTCTGCTGCTGGTTTTGAACGGTCAGTACATCCAGCGGGTTGCTTATGTCGGCGTTGTTGACATCGTCGAAAGCTGTTCCGAAGTAAACATCATGTGTTCTGGCATTTGCTCCTGAATCCCAGCTAAGGACTACATCCCGCGACACATCTGTATCTGCATCAGCAGGGACAGGGTAAGAAGCATACAAATTTGCTATTCCACCACCCTCCATAACACTCAGAATTTCTTGCACACTCAATGCATGGTCGAAGATGCATACATCATCTATCATACCATTTACATAATAGCCAAGATTGGGGGCATCTGTTCCAATCCGAAACTCTTGTGTCGAAATGCCAATGGATACATTTTCATCTGATGAATCCGCCAATACCCCGTTATGGTACTCATTGAAGGTATTGGCAACATCATCATAGACCCATGAAACATGCACCCAGTTATCTGTCGTAACGGTTGGTCCATCTGAGTCTCTGTTGAGGTTGCGGCTGGATGCATTCGTAAAATCCATTTCCATCCGGTCATTGTATATACTGCACGTAAAGCCTCCCCCGGGGCCATTTGCAACCTGACGGTTGCTGCAAAACTTCATATCCCCACCTGCAGGTTTGTTGACCCAGGCACAAACCGTTAGTCCGCCTGTTATATTTGTGTCGATATCTATAAGCCCACAATGAACATAATCATCGGAACCATCAAACTGTAAAGCACCGCCTAATTTTCCATCCACCCACTGTGGATTACCCTCGAGGGTGCCGTTATAAACATTGCTGCTTGAGTCGAATGCTATAGTCCCGGAACCCTCATTGAAGCTCCAATGGGTTACAAGTTCAGCCGAGGTATTGCTGACCTGTCCCAGCATTACAGTTAAAGAAATTAGGTAAATCAATTTTCTACGCATAATGATTGTCCTTTACAAAGAGTTTAAATGCAAAATCTAAGCTGCGAACCAACACACACATAGTTTTGGATGAACAACTTCAAACTGAACGACCTATAATAACTTCTTCATTATATCGAATAATTATATATACTATGCTTATCAGGGGGCTGGAATCAGCAAATACCTCCTCCTTTAATAACTGTTCCTTCGGCTTCGCCCAGGATTACAGCTAATTAAACGCATTTTTTGCATTAATGCGAAAACTAACTAATTCTTTTATACCAAATTAGCCGCTTTCACATCAAGAATTATATGTTATGATGCGCATATTTGGCCAAGATGTAGAGTTTGTTTGTATAAGTCTATCCGGTTCTATACGGATACATATCTTCTTTTTAGATAAACATATATGTAATTTTTATGAAAAATCTCGAAAAGAGAAATTGATATTCAGAGATATTTAGTAACTTGATTGTGATGTTAAAAAAAGTTGATAATTGATAAATGATTATTGATAAATGTGCTAAAATTAGCCACAATTAGTGGGAACTCGGTAAGAGTGGTTAAATTTGCAAGAATATCATAATATCCTGATTTTTTAGGAGTGTCGATTATCATGGATGAAGAAGTTAGCGTAGAAGTAACAAGTGAGGGACACGTTGCGATTGTTATTTTTAAGTCTGCTTCAATAAGTGATGTGGATGGAATAACCTTCGCTTCCAAGCAGATAAAGGAATTTATTGACGGGAATCAACCGAAAAGGCTTATATTCGATTTTGGGATAGTAAAGTTTTTCTCTTCCCAGGTGCTGGGGCTTCTTCTGGACATTCGAACTAAAATGGATGCTTATAATGGTGAGGTTGTTATTAGTGCAATAAATCCACAATTACACAGGGTTTTCAAAATAACCAATCTTGATAAGATTTTCAGATTCTTCCCGGACAAAGAAAGTGCTATTCAATCAGTAAATACAAAAGATTAACTTTTGATGTTATGGGAGTTATTTACTATCTTCGTCAAAGCGGATAAGTATTTAATCAGAGAGGCCGATGTTATGTATGTTGCGACACAATTTTCAATTTTCATGGTCAACAAGCCGGGAGTTTTAGCTCAGGTACTCGGCGAGTTTGCACGGGCTAAAATTAACATCATAGCGATGACAATGATGGATTC
>CAZJIR010000298.1:0-4286 GCA_964546095.1 uncultured Pirellulales bacterium | reverse complement strand
TTGAGCTGAAACACTCGGCATAACAAAAAACTGTCCTTTTTCAACCGCTTGAGTGATTTTTTCACTAAGTTGCAATTCACTAAGTTGAACCGGTTTACCGTCCCTTCTTTTGCCTCCGTGGCATATCATCGGTCCGTTAGGCTGCTTTCTCAAGGCACACCAGACATGGTATGCGCTGAACTGTCCTAATGTAATATCCAACAAGGTCAACAGCAGCTCATCGATGTTGCCAGCTTCATATATTTGCTCGGTAGCCTTTGAAAAGTCGCTCAATCTCCTGGCCGCCAATCTCATAGCAGGTGCATGTTGAGCATCCGGCCTTCTTACTACAGTTTCATGCTTGGGTGTTGTCAGTGCCGCCTCAAGTTGAAGCGTGTCCTCTGATTGAACCGGTGCCCCAGAATCTACATCCGCCTCGAGAATGATTTCGAGAGTGAAATCAGTTATGCGAAGACAATCGCCGTGTTTAATTTCAGCCTTATGGACCGCTTCTTCGTTCAGGAATGTTTTGTTTGCCGAGTCCAGGTCCTCAATTACCCATTTTCCATTACTTGTGCTGTGTATTACAGCATGCTCTCTGGAAACCCCCTTGTCCGGCAAAAAAACTCGATTGTTTGTTCCTCTACCTATAGAAACCGGGCCTTCGATGAATTGAAATTCTTTGGTATTGCCCCCTTTTTGTTTTACAACCAAGCGCATAGATTTTTCTCCATGAAATTGAACTCTTGGTAGCTGATTATTATACAGTAATTGATACAATTTGTCAAGTAAACTGTAATTTAATTATGGGACGTTTAGAATATATTGTTTCCGCATGATAGAAGATTGAACGTATGATGTGCTCTGTTATCCCTGTTTTTAAGCGATTTTAATGGCTTGCAACTTCATTAAGAGCAAAAATTCGTGGAGATTGAGGGAAAATAATATTTTGACCGCTTGGCTCTTCAATGAACAAATCAGTGTTTGAGCATGTTTAATTTTCCAAAAAATGCAGGTGAATATTTTTTTTGTTGCCTTTATAAAGGAACCTGCGTATGGATATAGAAGTTGGCAGCAAAGCACTTTTATACAGATATGCAGATAGCAAAGCCAGCCTCGATATGTATAATCAGGAACATAATTCAAAATTATTTAGCTCAAAATAATAAGGGTGTGTTATGCGAATAGTAATAACCGGTGCAACCGGCTTTATAGGCAGAGCATTATGCAAAGAACTTCATAAAGATTATGAAATAATTGCGTTATCGCGCGATGCAAGAAGAGCTGCCGCATCAGAAGCCAACTGGACTAAAGTCGTCGAATGGGATGGAAGGTCGATGGGAAGCTGGGTTCGGCAGGCGGATGGGGCATTTGCCATAATCAATCTGGCCGGTGAAAACGTCGCTTCTGGCAGATGGAATAAATCCAAAAAGGTCGGAATACTACACAGCAGGCTGGATAGTACCAGAGCGGTGCTCTCGGCGATAAAACTGGTGAACAAAAAGCCAGCCGTGGTAATTCAGGCTTCAGCCATCGGCTATTATGGCCCCTGCAATAACGAGAAGCTGGACGAAACATCGCCTGCAGGTAAGGGATTCCTGGCCGACGTGTGCCAAAAAACAGAACTCATCGCAAGCCAGATGGACGAATCAGGTGTTAGATGCGTGGTAATTCGCACAGGAGTTGTTCTCGGAAACACCGGAGGGGCATTTCCAAGGATAATGCTGCCGTTTCGTTTTTTTCTTGGCGGGCATGCCGGCAGTGGCAAACAATGGTTTTCGTGGATAAATCTTGAGGACCAGGTTGCAGCTATAAAATTTTTAATGGAAAATGAGAACCTAAAAGGTGTTTTCAATCTGACCTCGCCTCAACCGGTTACAATGAAAAAGTTCTGTAGAAAATTGGGATGGATTTGGAAACGACCGTCCTGGCTGTTTTTCCCTGGTTTTATTTTAAGACCGGCTCTTGGCGAAATGGCCAATGAGATGCTTTTAAGCGGACAAAGAGTTTTGCCAAAACGACTGCAGGACGCAGGCTTTGAGTTTAAGTATCCCGAAGTCAAAAAAGCCTTAAAAGCCATTAAAGCTCAAAGGAGAAAAACATGAGTCTGGCCGATTATTTCGAAAACGTAAAAGGCATAGGTGTTTTAGCAACCAGCGATACGGACGGTAACATCGATGCCGCCATTTATTCCCGGCCTTACATTATCGACGAAAAGACTATCGCATTTAGTATGCTGGAACGGCTCAGCTATGCAAATGTCAAATCCAATCCAAAAGCCGCTTATTTATTCATCGAGCAGGGAGTGGGACATATCGGAAAAAGGTTATATCTGACCAATATAGACGAAGAAAACGACCCCCAAAAAGTAAAAGCTATAAAAGAGCAACATTCAAGAATTCCGCATTCAACTGATACAAATAAGCACTTTATGTATTTCTCTGTAGATAAGATTCGGCCGCTGGTCGGCGATAAACCTGTCTGAAAGCAAACTCAGGGCAACAGTTAATCTGTCACCTAGTCAGTCTTTCAACAAGAAAGTCCTCAAAAACATCCAAATCTTTCCATTCGGTCGCACAATTAATCGCTTTGCCGTTTTCGTCGATTCTTGTGTAACCATCGTCGGCAACTTTAATTTTCAGCATTTCCATTTTAAGTAATTCTGTGGACATAGCTAAATAAATTCCAACTGTATCAAAAAGTATTGAGCTGCTCGAATTGAGCTTTCGTTCGACCCTCTTGTTGACCTCTACTTCGCTTAAATCCTTATGCTCATTCAATATCCCCTGTTTATACCATGCACGATAGTTTTCTATCAACGCCCTCGTTAAAGGACTGTTCCTTTTGAGCACTCTCTGATATTTTTGACCATTAAGCTGAACTAAACTGCACGTGTCCAAAGGTGTAATTGTCATGTCCCAGGGTGCCACAAAGACTTTTTGAGCCTCTTTTACAAAAGCTTTAACGTTATACTCAGGCTCGGGTTCAGGCTTACCACCGTAACCACGGTAAACGCTTCCATGCATCCCTACAAATTCCGCTTTGTCTGCTATCTTTGGCTCGCGCTCAAGTGCAGCCGCTATGTTGGGTAAGGGCCCTACAGCTATAAGTTTTATTGTCCCCGGAGATTTCATTATTATATCAATCAACGCCTGCACGCCATCTTCATAGACAGTACCGGGATACGATGACAGTTCGTAGTCTTTGGCCCACGCATCCTGTCTGTGGCTGCCTTTATGTTGTTGTACTCCTATTCCGATAGGTATGTCCGTCCTGCCGAAGGTCTCCAAAAACTTAGCCACTGTTTTTGCCTTTGATTGAGTGTTCCCCACTGCCGTTGTAACCAATTTAACATCGAATTCGGACGATTGGATTAGCATAGCAAGCGCCCACGTATCGTCGATATCATCACAGATGTCCGTATCGAAAATAACAGGTATTTTTTTGTTTCTACCTGAAGAAAAATTATTGTTAGAAGCACATGCGTATAACATAAGCATAAACACTGCCAAAATCACTACCGATACAATTATTCTTAATAACGAAGTCAATCTGCTGAACTGTCCATCTGGTTGAATCCCGGTTACACTCATAACGAACTCTCCTATTTTCAAAGATTCTCATCGTTAAATTCTCTACAAATATAGTCTATTGCCGGTTTTTATCAAAGCAAATTCATTTGCTTGATATTTACGTAAAAAATTGATAAGTTCTTGCAGATAAAATAATATTGAATCATCATCAAGTGACTTTTAGGAGCCTAAAAAATGTATATTATTCCTGCTATAGACCTGCGGGATGGAAAATGTGTAAGACTCATACAGGGCCGGTATGACCACCAGATAAACTATCAGGACGACCCGGTAAAACAGGCCCGGCAGTTCAGCTCAGCCGGGGCAAAATGGCTGCATATTATAGATTTGGATGGCGCCAAGCTCGGCAGGCCGGTCAATACCGATACGATATCAGCAATAGCAGAGCTTGGACTATTCAAAATTGAAGTAGGCGGCGGATTGCGCGATGAAATCTCAATAAAACAACTGCTCGATATAGGCATCGAAAGGGTAATAATCGGCACTAAAGCAGTGAACGATTTCGAATGGTTCAGCCAAATGGCCCAAAAGTTCGGCGGCAAGATTGTACTCGGCCTTGATGCCCGAGGTTCAACAATCGCCACTCACGGCTGGACACAGGATAGTCCCCAGCAAATGCTGGAGTTCGCTACCGAGGCCGCGAAACTCCCTATAGCAGCTATAATATATACCGACATCACCAAAGATGGCATGATGACAGGACCAAATCTTGAA
>CAZJIR010000297.1:626-4319 GCA_964546095.1 uncultured Pirellulales bacterium | reverse complement strand
TTTGCATCAGGACGGGAAAAGATAATTACCGAAGGAAGAGACCAGGGCACGGTAGCCTTCGGAGATGCTGATATCAAATTTTATCTAACGGCTGATTCCACCGAAAGGGCCAGAAGAAGACAAGCTGATTTGCGAGCTAAAGGTGGTAATGAAAGCCTTGAGCAAATACAACAAGCCATCGAAGCAAGAGATGAAAGCGACCGGAACAGAACGGTCGGTCCATTGAAGAAAGCAGAAGATGCTGTAATTATTGACACGACCGATTTGGATATAGAAGAGGTTGTGGAACAGCTCCTGGATTATGTGAAAGAAAAATGCTTAAAGAAAAACTGAAAGCAAGATGGTTCTGGCTGGCACGCTGGTTTTGCAAAGTTTTTTGCATAATTTTTTTCCGATTGCGTTCCTATGGAGTAGAAAACGTTCCTGATAAAGGAGCTTTTTTACTAGTGAGTAACCACCAAAGCTATCTTGACCCGATATTTTGCGGTGTGCCTATCAAGAGGCATTTGTATTTTTTGGCGCGTGATTCACTTTTTGCTAATTGGTTTTTTGGCTCGCTGCTTTCCTCAGTGAATTCAATACCGGTCAAACGCAGCCAGGCGGATTTGACTGCGATGAGGAAGGTCATCGATAAACTTAAAAAAGGCAGTGGGGTATGTCTCTTTCCGGAAGGTACTCGTTCGAGCGATGGTAAAATTGCGTCATTGAAATCTGGCTTTGGTCTTTTGTGCAGGCGTGGAGAGGCAGCGGTTGTACCGGTGGTGATTGACGGGGCTTTTGAATGTTGGCCGAGGCATAAAAAATTATTTTCACCCGGTTCGATTTCGGTTTGTTATGGCAAAGCGATATCGGCTGAGCAGGCAAAGAATATGGGCGATGATAAACTGGCGGATTTCTTAACCGATACTCTGCGGCGAATGCAAACGAAAGGCCGAGTTAAACAAGGTAAAAAACCTTACGATTATTAACGGATGGCAAACCGTAAACGTACTGTCAGGTATGTAGAAGCTTTTTAACTTTAGGCGATACTATCTCTGCCGGGCACTCTGTTGTATAGAAAAACAAAAAAAGGCCGGCTGATAGCCGGCCTTTTTCACTCATATTGAAATGCCTATTGTCTTAAAATGCGTACCTGACACTCAGGGTAGCCCATGTCTCATCTTTGTCATTATTGGCAGACTTGTCCATGGTTACCTGGTGATGAACTCCCGGAGTAAGAGTTACGTTCTCAGCCAGCTCGAAGTCTGTTGTTATACCGAAGGTTGCATTTGACCAGTCATGGTCGATGTTTTGTCCACCCGGTCCGACACCATCGTTGAAAACAAATTCCGAGTGTAGATTCAACACCTGCTCGGGAACATCCGATAATAAGCCCTCTACAGGTAAGGCATAGTCGAGCATAAAGATATGTGCATAGCCCGAAGCCGTCCCGCTTGATACAGGATTGTTACAGCCGATTGGTGACTTGCTACTATTCGGCCAGAGTTTAGCAAGGTAGTATCTTGGGATTAGGCCTTCTACGCCTAATATGTTTGGCCAGGAAAGAAACACGAACCCTTCCTGTAGATCAGCAGTTTTCTGGCTGTGATCCGGGTAATTGTAGTACACCCATCCAACCATATATTGTGTGGCATAATATTCATCGGCATAAAGGTCGTTCATGTAATACAACGTGTAGTCCCAGCGCTCGCCATTTTCGAATTCGCCTGAGTTGGCTCTGTGGCCCAAGGCGCTGACGCCAAAGCCGGTACCATATAAATCGACATTGACCCCCCCCTGGATTGCGCTCTTGTCGTCGTAAATATCAAAGCCGCGCCATACATACTTACTTTGATAAGTTAGTTCTGCTACTCCGTGCAGTTCTTCCTGGGCCTGCACAAGAGCAGTCGCCGCCAACATAACAACAGCGGCTAACAATACTCTCTGCTTCATGATAATCTCCTTAAAAAAAACTACATTCCTTTAATACAACCTGTGACAACTCTATATTTTTAATCCCCATACAAAACTTACCATTTACCACTTTTTCTTATTTCGGCCTTAGGCAGATTTTCAATGTCTTTAAGATACTTTTGCAGCTCTTCTTCCGGAAGTTCGTAATCAACAAGTTTTCCGGACAGATATGCATCATATCCCAAAAGGTCCATCAGGCCATGGCCACTGTAGTTAAACAGAATGACTTTTTCTTTGCCTTCTTCCTTTGCTTTCTTTGCTTCTTCAATAACGGCGGCAATAGCCTGGCTGGTTTCCGGTGCGGTGATAGCTCCTTCTGTTCGAGACCACGTTATAGCGGCTTTATACGAATCGAGCTGATGGTAGGCTCTTGGTTCCATCAGACCTTCCACGATTGCCTGGCAAACCAACGGTGCCATGCCATGATACCGCAGTCCTCCTGCGTGGATTGGAGGCGGTATAAAAGCATGTCCTAAGGTATGCATCGCTAAAAGCGGCGTGGTGCAGGCTGTATCCCCAAAATCATAGGCAAAAGGCGCACGGGTCATAGTCGGGCAGGCGGTCGGCTCAACTGGTACGATTTTTATATCAGCACCATTGATTTTATCGGCGACAAACGGGAAAGACAGTCCTGCAAAATTACTGCCACCCCCGGCACAACCAATAACAATGTCCGGCAGTTTCTCCCCTGCTATCTCCAACTGCTTCTTTGCCTCAAGTCCAATTATTGTCTGATGCAGCAGAACGTGATTCAGAACACTACCCAACGAATAACGGGTCGAACCGGACTTATCGGTTACAGCTTCTTCAATAGCTTCACTTATAGCTATGCCAAGACTGCCCGGCGTATCGGGCATCTCCGCCAGCACCTTTCTTCCGGCATTGGTCTCATTGCTTGGGCTGGCAACGCAATTGGCACCCCAGACCTGCATCATAATCTTACGGAAGGGCTTCTGGTCGAAACTAATCCTTACCATGAAGACCTTGCATTCAAGACCAAGCAATTGACAGGCAAAGGCGAGAGCGCTGCCCCATTGACCGGCACCGGTTTCGGTCGTTAATTTCTTAATTCCGAATTCCTTGTTGTACCAGGCTTGTGCAACTGCAGTGTTGGGCTTGTGGCTGCCCGGCGGACTGTAACTCTCATCCTTATAATAAATACGCGCAGGGGTCTCCAAGTACTTCTCCAGGTACGCAGCCCTTTTCAAAGGCGCTGGTCGCCACCGGTACAAAATATCGAGAATACCTTCCGGGATGTCTATCCAGCGCTCAGTGCTTACTTCCTGCTCTATTAAATTCATCGGAAATACAGGGGCAAGCATGTCCGGTGAAACAGGATTGCCGTCAGGCCCGAGAGGCGGCAATAGTGGTGTAGGCAAATCTGCCGCCAGATTATACCATTGCCGAGGGATATCACTTTCCTTCAGTTGTATTTTTTGCTCCATTGCATAACCTCCAAATCATCGTTTTCAATATTGATAACAGCGCTAATTCAGCAAAATATAATATGACCAAAGCCGGACGTCAAATAAATTCAACAGGATTTTTTTAAATAACAATTTCTCGATTTCATCGATTTTTTTGCTGCGAAGACCGCAGCGTTTGCGTTTGGGCTACAGGCATTACGATTTTCAGTGGTGTCGGTAAGCGTATGTTTGGGTTTGAGATTCTAAGGGTAAATCGATGAGCTTTAGTGCATATATTGTTTTAACCTGTTAAAACATGTACACTTACACTTAT
>CAZJIR010000297.1:0-616 GCA_964546095.1 uncultured Pirellulales bacterium | reverse complement strand
CGGGTTTTGCTGAGAATTGGTACAATACTCGATATAGGGTCGCTCTGCTTGTCGTAAATGGCAACTATGATTGCGGTAGGTGTCAAAATTGCGATTGACGGCGAAGTGGATTCCGAGTATTCTTATAAAAATAAATTTTATTTTTTTGGCATTTCACAACAAGTGTGAGGACTAAATCAAACGCTTTTAGTAAAGCAAAATTCGGTTGTCAAAAGGAGATATTAATGAAAAAAGATTCAAACAGAAAATTTGGCGAGTTGACTCGCAGGAATTTTATAAAGACATCGGCAGTAGTTGGAGCGACAGCTTTGGCATCAGGCGCGAATCGCATTTTCGCGGCAGGCTCCGACACCTTGCGAATCGGTCTTATCGGTTGCGGCGGGCAGGGTACCCGAGATGTTATCAGTTGCGTCAAGAGCTCACCGGGAGTGGAGGTCGTAGCGATGGGTGACTTGTTCGAAGACCGCCTGCAACAGTCGCTTTACAAACTCAGGAAGGACGTGCGCGCCGTGCTGAAGGTTACACCAAACAAATGTTTTGTTGGTTTTGATGCGTATAAAAAAGTACTACAGTCTGACGTGGACATAGTCTTTTTGACAGCGCCGCCGCACTGGCG
>CAZJIR010000296.1:0-4323 GCA_964546095.1 uncultured Pirellulales bacterium | reverse complement strand
GCCTCTCCCACAAGCTTGCGCAATGGCAATAAAAGCGGGAGTTGATACCATACTCTTAAAAGCTGATGATGAGTCGAGGTCCCAGTGTTTCTTTGGAATTAAACAGGCCGTTGAAAAGGGCGAGCTTTCCCAGGAGAGACTCAATGAGGCTGTTACACATCTTTTAAAGATGAAGTACGACCAGGGCTTGTTTGAAAAAGCTGGTAAGATGGACCCGAAAAAAGCACAAGGTTACGCTATGAGCAAACCGGTCGTTGATTTCTCCTGGAATGTTGCCAAAAAAGCCCTGATTATAATGCGCAACAATAAAAAATTGTTGCCATTGAAAAAAAACAAGAAAATACTGGTTATTGAGCAGCGCATTCCTTATGAATTCGTGGGAAAAGACCCTTATATGCACACACATATGTTCTGCGAGGCAATGGTAAATCATTCAACAAATCTAATTCTTGTTGACACGGAGTTCTCTGCAACTAAAGAGGAGATTAGCGAGTGTCTCAAGCTTGCGAAACAGACTGACCTTGTAGTTATGACCAACTATTACGCCCGAATCGTCAAATCGGGGAACAATCAGCTCCTTATCAAGAAGCTCAAACAAGCTAGGCATAAAATTGTTGTCGTGACCAACTACCCTTACATAGAAGGCACGACAAAGGAGGCCGATGCCGTGGTCTGTATTTTCTCCGGCACACCTGATTCTATAAGAATTTCAACCGACGTGCTTTTTGGAAAAATTAAGCCTTCGAGTTCAACTAAATTACCCGTAAAACTTGGTTCTCAGCGAGCAGTCCCTGCCAAAAAGCTCAAAGCGCCGAAGCGGCATCCTTTAGGTCTGTCATATTGTTAGAGACGCATAGAGTCCGGGGCTTCTTTACTGTTTTACCAAAAGTTTGTTGGCGTAAAGGCAGGAAGGATTTTTCTTGAAAAGAATGACAGTGTTTGAATAGAGACCAAAATTGAAATAATTACGGAGGAAATTTTATATGCCAAAATCTCCAGGTTTAAAAATAAGCGACGTTTTTACAATTTCGGGAAAACAGATATCCGACATTTATGATATTAATAAAATGACGGTTCATTTTCAGGGAATGTCAAAAACCCTCCAGTTCCCTCATACTATTGCCCTTCAGGGTGCTCCGACCTGTTCGATAGGCATATCTCCCGATGGTTTATACAATAGATTGAATAATGCTGGCAGGCTGATTTTATTAAATCAAAACGCAATTCAATTTGCCTCTGCGCCATTTATTCGTATCGGTGATAAATTTACCATGCTCACTCGAAGAAATCCCGAGGTGGTAGAAGGTCCTGATGATATACCTGCCCTGAAGAATTATTATCATCCTGCTATATCCGAAAAGAACGTCTCAATTTCTATTGCTACGCCTTTATTGGAAATAGCATATAAACTGGGCGGGATTAGGGTGATACGGAGACTGATTTCTCCTTTCTTATCTGGGAATGCCCAGGCCCTGATGCCTGTTGGTGTAGAGGAATATGAAGTAAAGAATACTACAAATAAAATTCAAAAAATTACTATAGTAATACCCAGACCATCGTTGGTAAATCTTCAGGAAAAGGAATTGAAGCCAACCGACCAGGACACTGTTTATGTCTGCTCAGCACCGGTTAAAGGCCATGCGCATGAAGATTTTAAACGCCCGGCTATAAGAGGGGTGGTTATGGCAAGCAGGGAAAGCCGGGACAGGATGGTTATAGCTGTACCGAAAGTGAAAGGCGTAGAAATAGATACGCAGCCTTATTTTTGCTTAAACAGGCTTAAGCAGGATTTATTGTTGAATAATGATGGCAGCTTTTATGAAAAGAGAGAACCTATATTGAATCAGGATTATGGAGCGGCTGTCAGTATTACTTTTAAATTAAAGCCCAAAGCAGCCAAAACAATACCAGTTGCTATAGCATTAGATTTCCCGCAGCAACGCTTCATCGACGGGAAAAAATTTGAACGTAAATATGTTAAAAGCTTCAAGGATAAAAAAACCAGAGCTGTGGATATGGTGAAAGTTGCCTTGGATAATTATCCTAAATGGCTGAACCGGACAATAACCATCCAGAGCCGGATATTTGACCTTATATGGAAAAGTCCTTCCTACAAAAATGACAGGGCGGGTGCATTGAGACTTCTCAGGTTGATTTTGAACGAATTTAGTTTTCCATTATCAAATGCCGCAGTCTGGGTTGAAGACAAGAAAGGTAATGATACCGCCAGGTTCCTGGAATGTTTCGATTACGCCTATATCGACCCTTCGGATGTTGATTGGTATTCGATGGTAATGCTTGTACTCTTTCCTAATATCGAGGAAGAACTCTGTCAGAGTTTCATAAACTCGATTCTGGCCGAAGACCTCAGGGATAGGTATTATCATCTCCACGCATCTTTTACTGAAGCCAGACAGCATTTCGAAGACTATCCGGAAGAATACGAAGGCATGTCACTGACTCAGATAAGAGATACTTTCAAGATTAAGGGCAGCGTAGCGCATGATTTGGGCGCCTTGCCGAAAGGTCATGCTTTGCGGAATGTCAGTGATTACGCTTGGTACAATAATAACTATTGGGTCGACCTTTTCCCCAAGCTGGCCACAAGAGTACTGCGCAATGTCAAATTCACCGGTAATACCGATTTTCTAAAGAAGAACTGGAAGACGCTTAAATTCGGATTTGATTTTCTTGAAACGTATGATATAGACGGAGACGGTATTCCCGAAGGCTATCCCAATGAAGTTAAAAATACCTTTGATAATTTAACCTTGTTCGGCATAGATGCCTATGATGTGACCATTTTCATGGCTGGTTGTAAAGCCATGATTAGAATGGCCGAGATGATGAAAGATAATTCTGCCAAAAAACAATACGAAGAGATTTTTGAGAATGCATCCGAGATTTTTGAGAAATTATGGACAGACGTAAAAAACAGCGCCGGCCGAAGATTGCAGTATTATGTCACCTGCTATGACCCGGATACTGGAAAAACGAACACGGATGTCTGGACTAATCAGTTGGATGCTTTGTGGGCATTGATAGCAATGGGAGAAGAACCTTTTATCTCTGATGAAAGGGCCAAAAAAATCCTTAAGACAATTTATGACAATAACAAGACTTTCATGGGCTGGGCTATGTGCCGGACAGAGGATGGAGGAGCGGTAGAATCGGAACAAGGACAAGATGTATATACAACGTCCAATTATGTTTTTGCCCAGCTTCTCGATTATTATGGCCTGACCAAAGAAAGTAAACAGGTTTATAAGGCAATGGATAAGGTCATCTTTAAGTATGCAAATTCGTTAATATCTCCGGATAACCTTAGGGCCGAATTGGAACAGGAAGCTGGAGAATCGTCTCCGGGTCCCCATTATATCGTAGCCGCTTATCCAAGACCGGGCGCAGTATTAACTCAAATAGTGATACAATTCGTAAAAGAGCTTCAAAAGAAAACAGGTACTACAAAAATAGACTCTAAGCGGCTGAATTCTTTTGTAACTGCTTTGATGAAATAAACAGCGTAACTTGACCCGTAAAAGAATGAAAGGGCTTATATCGAATCAATCGGTATAAGCCCCTGTTTTTAAGTCAAATTTACTGTATCAATCAGTGTTGGTTCCAGCTATGGTTCCGGCCCATACAACCGAATATCGTCAAAGAACACTAAGCCTGAACCACCGGCTTGTGGATTACTCCTGTCACCGAAACCAATTCCTAACTTGTCGACATCGGTAAGGTCCACACCCTGGTCTGCAAACTCCTGCAGGTTGATATTCCATTCGGTCCACTCGGTCGTCAAGGCCGCATCCGGATTATCGTTGTAAACCACAGCGCTGTCATTAAGGACAACATACATAAGCTCAGCAGAATTAGTCGAATTGCCAATAAACCACAGCGTCAATGTATTAACACCATTCTCCGTCCAGTCACGTGGATAAACCAATGTTATTGTCGCCTCAGAGTTCCCAACATTGTTGTTGTAGAAATATGGCATCGACTGAAAGCCGCTGTGAACAATCGTTGTCTCGACGAAATGCTCTCCAGCGATAAAGTCCGGCTCGGAATAACCTATCGTCGAACCGTTTGTTGCGATACCCCATCCATCTATCCACGCATCAAATATCCTGTAAGGTTCGTAGTCGTTGTAATCCTCGAAATTATCCACGATAAGGAAATTGGCTGTCGTAAAGCTCCATAGATTGCCTGTCCACGGGCTATCAGGATGGGTGCTGTTGACCTCATCGACACGCCAGTAGTAAGTGGTATCCCATTCGAGCCGCCCGGGGTCATAACTCTCAGAACCAAGAGCCCTTATGCCTT
>CAZJIR010000295.1:0-4331 GCA_964546095.1 uncultured Pirellulales bacterium | reverse complement strand
AAAGAGCAGCAGGAAGCAGCCACCAGCCTCTTCCAGGAACTCAGGAAGAAAGGACACAATGTCAAGACTCAAATAGAACAGGCAAAAAAATTCTGGTCCGCAGAGCAATATCATCAGGATTATTACCAGAAAACCGCGAAGCTTCCCTACTGCCATACATACAGAAAAATATTCTGAGGTGCTTTTCGTGTGTGTCATCAAAAGGTTACATTCACAGATTGTAAAGCTTGTTGCTTCGGTTTCTGAAAGAAAGACTGCGGTTTGTTATCTTCCCAGTAATATAGTTCTGTTAAATTGAGATTACCGAGGTGTAAGACCGTGAAAAGAACAGAAAACCTTTTTAATAGCTCTTGTTTATGGAATCTCGTTGAATTTTTTAACGCGTTAATTTCAGAAATTCTTTTGTTCAAACAGTAAAACTTGTTATAATACACTTGTTGGGGGGTTGTATTTAATTTTTGGAGCGTGGAATTACAAGTAAGGGGAAAATAAGAATGTTACGAAAATCGTGTTTAATGGTTGCAATTGTAGTATTACTATTGCTGGGTCAGTCGTCTTGGGCCGGCCTAAAGAATGTAGTCATTATGATTGGGGATGGAATGGGCTTTGAGCAGGTCAAGGCGGCTTCTCTGTATGCCTACGGGAAAGAAAAAAGCTTACCGTTTGAGAAATATTACTGTGGAGAGATGACAACACACTCGGCGAATTCCTATCGGGGTGATGGCCATGCAACGGATTCGGCGGCCTCCGCTACTGCTATGGCTACCGGGCAGAAGGTAAAAGACAAGGTTATAAGTGAGGAATCCGGAGAGCCTATAAAGACAATCTTGGAACGTTTACAGGAACAAGGCAAAGCAACGGGTTTGGTAACAACGGTGCCCATAACGCATGCGACGCCGGCGGGATTTGGTGCTCACGCTCGTAAGCGGGATAACTACAAGAACATCGCCGAGGATTATCTTAACCAGACACGACCTAATATCCTTTTCGGTGCATATTATAAGAATGGTAAGGGGATGACTGCGGACAAGGCAAAGCAGGCTGATTATACGGTTGTTAAAACAAGAAAACAAATGCAGCATATAGTATTTTTGGCTGAACAGAATCCTACAGAAGAACTGTTCATGGCCGGATTGTTTTCACCGGATGAGATGCCCTGGGAATATGATTATTATAATCTGCGCAAAAATCCGTTATCTAAAGAAATGGAAAGCGATGTACTTTCTTATGATACAGTTCCCCATCTATCGGAAATGACCTTAGCGGCGTTGAGTGTGCTGGATAATGACTCCGATGGTTTTTTTCTGATGGTCGAAGGCGGTAAAATCGACTGGGCCGGGCATGATAATATTATTGAGGACAATGTATTTGAGACGTTGGAATTCGCCAGAGCATTCCAGGTGATTATGGATTGGGCCGTCAGTAGAGACGATACTTTGATTATCGTTACAGCGGACCATGAGTGCGGAGGATTAAAGGTCGTAAAAGCTTTTAGAGAAGGATTTATGCCCGAAGTCTTCTGGGCCTCAACGGGACATACAGGATTAAACGTGCCTGTCTATGCAATAGGAATTGGAGCTGAAGAATTTACCGGTGTAATCGATAATACGGACATTTATAAGATAATCATGAAATTAATAGAAGATTCTGAACAGGTCGCTGCTGTGTCCGGTGAGGAATTATGAAATAATATCTTATCGAATCTACCTTCCTACTTTTTCTCTTGATTTGCCCGACAATTGCAAGCACAATATTCTCTGCTATAAAGTTCGATAAGAGGTGGGCACTTTGTCTTAAAGGATATGGAAATGCGAGACTTTTCTAACGAATATGTCCATGGTTATTCAACAAGAGAAAACCAGAGGCTAATAGACCAGGCAACAACTTTAACAGAACTCCTGCACAATGATACTAAGTATCCTGCCGGAGCGCTCGTACTTGAAGCTGGATGTGGTATCGGAGCACAAACAATCACTTTAGTAAAGAACAGCCCTGAAGCTCGTTTTATATGTATTGATATATCGGAAGAATCTCTGAAGGCCGCGCAAAATCACGTCGAATCGGCAGGATATCACAATGCAACTTTCCAGCAGGCTGACATATTTAATCTTTCTTTTCCGGATAACCACTTCGACCATATTTTTATCTGTTTTGTCCTGGAGCATCTTCAAAATCCACTCGATGCCTTATTGCACTTAAAAGAAAAACTAAAAGCCGATGGTACAATAACTGTCATAGAAGGCGACCACGGCTCAACTTATTTTCATCCTGACAGTAAACTTGCCCGGAAGACAATACAATGTCTTATCGGCCTCCAGGCTAAAAAGGGCGGTGATTCTCTTATAGGCCGCAGTTTATTCCCGCTGTTAAACAAAGCCGGTTTTAGTAACGTTATCGTTTCCCCAAGAATGGTGTACGTTGATTCAAGTAAGCCTGAATATGTCGAAGGTTTCACTAAAAACACCTTCATCGTGATGGTTGAAGGTGTTCAGGATGAGGCGATTAACAATAAACTTATTGATGCATTTGCATGGGAAAAGGGCATAAAAGACCTTTATAGAACAACAGAATCCGATGGCACCTTTTGTTACACCTTTTTCAAAGCTGTTGCCTGTAAAAAAAATCGGATTTTACGTAGAAGGTAATTAAAACACCTCAATTCCACAGGAGAAAGGCAATGACTAAGAATCTTAAGAAGTTACTTATCTTTTCATCTATGTTCTTGTTCGCACCCTCAGTTTTTGGGCAGGGATTGCTTATAGCCGCACCGGAAGAGGTGGGCCTGTCCTCCGAGAGGCTAAATCGTTTAAATAAAGTGATGAACGAATACGTTGAACAGGGAAAAATGCCCGGCGCGGTGACCTTGATAGCTCGTCGGGGCAAAATAGCTCATTTTGAAACTTTCGGAATGATGGATATCGAAGCCAAAGAAAAAATGCGTAAAGATACAATGTTTCGTATCGCCTCCATGTCCAAAGCCATAACATCTACTGCCGTAATGATACTATACGAAGAAGGACACTTCCTGCTGACCGACCCTGTTTCAAAATTTATACCTGAATTCAAAAATCCCAAGGTTCTCGTACGTTCGACTGATGGAGCTTCCTGGACAACCGTCCCCGCCAAAAGTGAAATAACAATTAGACATCTGCTCAACCACACATCAGGTATCACTTATGGAGATGGCCCGCAGGCCAAATATTATCAACAGGCCGGTATGACCGTAGGCTTAACACCAACTAATGGAGCTATAGAGCAAATGATAAAGAAATTGGCGAAATTACCTTTAATTTCCCACCCCGGCGAAGAATTCCATTACGGCATGTCCATTGATGTGCTTGGCTACCTTGTGGAAGTCATTTCAGGCATGACTTTCGATGAATTCCTAAAACAACGTATCTTTATACCCTTAAAAATGAACGATACGTACCTTGTTCTTCCCAAAGACAAGTTACCACGCTTGGCTAAGACATACAGATATACTAATAGCCGAATGATAAAAGACCCTATCGACCTTTCCTATCTTACAACTCAAACCTACTTTTCAGGCGGCGCAGGCTTTGTTTCCACCCCTTCCGACTATTTAAGGTTCGCACAAATGATGCTAAACGAAGGCCGGCTCAATGACATTCGTATTCTCAGCCGAAAAACCGTCGAGCTTATGTCTTCAAATTCGATAGGGGACTTATATATTTGGACTCTTTTTGAGCATAATGGAATAATGGGTGATAAATTTGGTTATGGTTTTGGAATCCGCACTGAAAGGGGAAAGTACGACCAGCTTGAATCGCTGGGCATGTTCGGCTGGGATGGCGCATTTTATACCCGGTTTTGGATTGACCCCAAAGAAGAGCTAATCGGTATATTTATGTCGCAGGTCGATAATTATTGGCATGAAAATTTAATCGGAAAATTCAGAGTCCTGACCTACCAGGCCATTATTGACTAAGCAATTGGTATTATAATACATAATTGACTATAACTGATTGTTTTATCGTTGTCATTTCTACGGAAGCAGATATCCACTAATAATATCTTCCGGGTATATTCTCTTTTTCAAGGGAATGACAAAACAAATTATCCGCAATGTGTGGTATCCTCCGCCGTAAGGTGTCCCCTATGGAAAGCGAAGCTTGGGGATGGCCCGGTCTTCCGCAATTTTGTGTTTTTCTCAATCAAATCTGTAATAAAAAGCCTTGTAGAACGACAAAAATTATGTATCAGGTCACAGTTAAGGTTTTAGCGAAAAGCCCGGCAATGAAAAAAATTTCTTATCTATGTCTTAATATGGACATCTATAAGGTTTTGAAAGAAAGATTAAATAATATAAA
>CAZJIR010000294.1:0-4344 GCA_964546095.1 uncultured Pirellulales bacterium | reverse complement strand
TGCTGAGAGGACTTCCGGCGGTGTATCTCCCGGCACGGCAAACATATCCAATCCTACCGAGCATACACTCGTCAGAGCCTCGAGTTTTTCGAGATTTAATGAGCCGTTTCTAACGGCACGAACCATACCGGCATCTTCACTCACTGGAATAAAAGTTCCTGACAGTCCCCCGACATTTCCGGAGGCCATCGCGCCACCTTTTTTAACGGCATCTATAAGCATTGCCAATGCGGCTGTCGAACCGGGCAGACCCATTTGTTTGACACCCATCGCTTCAATGATTTCTGCTACGGAATCTCCTGCTGAAGTTGTTGGTGCAAGTGAGATATCGACAATTCCGAAATCAACGCCCATTAATTTAGCCATCTCACGGCCTATCAATTCCCCGGCACGCGTGATTTTGAAAACTGTGCGTTTGATAACCTCGGATAACTGGGTCAGGTCACAATCAGGATTCTGCATAACAACGTTGTGAACAACGCCGGGGCCGGATATCCCGATATTTAATGAATAGTCAGGCTCGCCAATGCCATGATGCGCGCCGGCCATAAAAGGATTGTCTTCAGGAACATTTGCAAAGACAGCTATCTTTGCACAGCCAATGCCATTTTTTGAACGCGCAGCTAATTCTTTCAGAGTATGGCCGAATTTTGCCACCGCATTCATATTAATACCTGCTGTCGTAGATGCGAGATTGAGAAAACCGCACACTCTTTGAGTTTTAGAGAGTGCCTGTGGGATTGAATCGATGACTATCTCATCGGCTGCGCTCATTCCCTTCTGGACCATTGCACCAAATCCGCCGAGAAAATCAATATTCGCCTTTTTTGTGGCGGCATCGAGAGCTTTTGCCAGTTTTACTGCAGTGGAAACTTTACGTGGCAACGGTTCGAGCAGCAGCGAAGCGGGGGTGACGGCTATTCTGCGATTGGTTATTGGTATGCCGTATTTTTGTTCTATAGAATGTGCGAATTTGTTTAAGAGCTTACCTTTTTCGACAATTCGCTTATGTGCACGCCCAGCGAACCTGTCGATATTACGGTCCATGCAGTCTTTAAGATTAATCCCTAAAGTGACAGTGCGGATATCGAAATGATGGTCCAGCGTCATCTTGATGGTTTCGAATATTTCTTCAACTGATATTCGCATAATCAAACTCTGTGCATCGCCTTAAATATATTTTCATCCTGGAAGGTTATATCCAGCCCCATTTCCTCACCTATTTTATCCAGCCGTCTTCGAATTTTCTCCATATCAATATTCGCATCCGCTACATCGACGGCCATCGTCATCACGAAATAATCTTCCATAATCTTTTGATTCAGGTCCACGATATTAATACTTGCTTTGGCCATACACGTCGCCAGTTTTGCAATTATGCCTACTTTATCCACGCCCGTAACGGTCATAATGCAGATTTGGGCCGCTCTCTTCTTAGCCATTTTCTCTCCTAAGTGTTACTTATAAAATGTCCGTACCAAACAGGGATTCAAGTTTACGCGTTTTCCCGTGGTCGGTCATATCTCGTGCCAGGGCCGTAATTGTAATATAACCGTCTTCGAGCGAGGTCGTATCGGTGGGTGCTCCATCAACCGTATGGCAAGTGCCGGCTAATTGAAATACGGTCTGGCCCTGTTCATTTTTCTGTTGGATATAATACTCATCGAAGCCCTTGCTGGACTGAGGTACAATTCTTACACCTTTTGGTTCGCCTTTTGACAATTGCGGTATATTGATATTAATTACGTATCCTTTTTTTACAGGCATCAGCTTTTTGAGGACTTTTGCACAGTGGTGTGCCGACTTTTCGAAATTCATTTGCTCCTCGTGCCAAAGGCTCATCGCCACCGCCGGTATCTTCAAAAATGCTCCTTCCATCGCTGCGGCCACCGTCCCCGAATAATAGACGTTTATTCCTGCATTTGCGCCATTGTTTATCCCTGCTACGAGTAAATCTATCGGTCCTTCATGCAATTGCATCACGGCCAATTTAACACAGTCCGCCGGTGACCCTTCTACGCTATAACCGGTAAATTGCCCGTTGATATCGACTTTATTACA
Source organism: uncultured Pirellulales bacterium (assembly GCA_964546095.1). Lineage (GTDB taxonomy): Bacteria > Planctomycetota > Phycisphaerae > Sedimentisphaerales > Anaerobacaceae > NIOZ-UU13. The sequence continues at coordinate 2,283 of CAZJIR010000294.1, read as the reverse complement.
CACTAACGGATGATGATATGTAATACTGTGGCTTGCTCCAGACCGGCTGCCGGCCGGCGCAACAACCGCTACATCTCCCATTTTAACCAGCTCTTTATAAATCGCCGCCAGCCCCGGAGCAAAAATCCCATCATCATTTGTAAGTAGTATTTGCATATTGGAAAGGTATTCTAATTCCATCCGCTCATTGTGTCAATGGATTTGGCCATGCCTAACGGCATCGACACCTTAAATGCATCATTTGAAGTATAGGGTGTGCAGCAAGCTTGCTTGTGCCTTAGGTAATTGTTTGCACACGTGGAATCTATTCTACTGCATGGGACTGGTAGTATATAAAAGCGTACCCCAGGCGGCTCTCTGCACCTTGTGTAAATCCGCATTACCCGGCTGTATATTGCCGGTATCACTATATCCTGATACTTCTAAAGTTCTGCTGTCTTGCCATTTCCAGAACTCGCTATGTCCGTCAGCAAACGAAAAAGTTGTCCCTTTACTATGCAGCCGGGGCACCGGGTCGTTCCATCCTTCTACAGTACAGCTAATTCCCCACGAACCGGGAGTTGGGGGGCTTTCATCGAGAAAGACCATTCTTTCGGCAGGTCTTTTTATGTCATTGATATTCTTTATACAAAGATATTCATTTCCTTCTCCGTTGCGCCCGGCGTAGCCGTTCATCGAATCGACAATAGCGTATGACAAACCATATCGTGCCGGAGCATTCGAGCATCTGTAAAGTTTAAAATCTTTGCAATATGGATACAGTTGTCCCTCACTGATAGCCTCTTGCCATTCAAACTCTGTACTCTCTTCCGCCCCGTTAACGGGCCAGTGGACCCACCAGTCAGGTGTGGAAGTGGCATAATTTACATCAGATCCCGGTATCTTGCCGTCATAGTCATTAGCATATTGAATCCAGGCCAGATTGAGTTGTCTAAGATGACTAAGACAAACGGCCCGCTTGCCCTGCTCTCTGGCGTAATTTAGTGACGGCAGTAATACCGCCATTAACAGCGCTATAATGGCAATGACAACTAACAGTTCTATTAACGTGAAACCTTGCCGCTTGTACATAATCACACTTCGTCAACCCAATCTAAGATATGTATCATATATTCTACATTCCATTTAGTTTTTTGTCAAAACAATTGCCTGCCCCCCTTTAATTCGAAATTCGACATTCCTTGTTCAATATTCGATATTCCTTCTAATTTTTCCAATTCTTCATTCTAAATTCGCAATTCTAAATTCCCCATTTTCATTTCGACCGGAGCCCCCGTGTCTTCTTGCAAAAGCAAGAACGGGGGCGGAGTGGAGAAATCTGGCTAACGAAATTACGTGTGTACACGACCAAGATTAAGGGAAGCTAACGAATATCATCCCTCATAATAAATCATAAACTGGAGCAAAGCGTTTCACAGGCGTCCTCACTGAGGTTTCCTGTCATACTGATTGGGCGCACCGGGCGTGGGAACGTAGTCGGCGACATGCGACCCGCTGTCATGTGACTTGGTCAATGCAGTGGCGAGAGTAATGCCGCTGCCGGAGACCTGTGCACCCTCCGCGTGCGCCTTATTGAGGGGCACAGTGACGGTGATGGAAATGCCGCCAGGGCCGCCTCGACGGCCAAAGCGGCGGGGTCTGGTAATGGAGGCGACAACCGCCGTTTCACGCTTCGCGTCACTGTCAATAGTGATGGTCTGGCCAGTTCTAAAGCCTGCCGCGCTGGCGACAGGGATAACAGTCGCGCCCGCTTCGGTGGCCGTGCTCACTGTGGTGGCGCCTGCCGTGCCAACTTTCTCAATGACGGCGATCTCGCGGTTATCGCCCGTATCAATAATAATCTTCTGGCCGGTGACAAAGTCTGCCACGCTGGCAACTTTGATATTGTTCGCGCTGGCGGCCGAATCGGCCAACAGGGTGGTGGTGGTCTGCAACAGGAAATCGCGGCAGTTGCTGTCGGTGTCCGCGCCGTCCGGGAAGCGGCCCGCGCTCCTATTGGTCGCGCCGCCGGCCGAACCGAACCGTCTGAAGCTCCTGCCCGCACCGGGCGTAGGCGCGCTGCAGCCACTTTCCCCTGCACCGGAGGTGGCCTGATAACCCTCTCCTGCCCATGGATCGACGTGGCCACCGTAGTTGAGGCTGTCTACGACCAGGCCAGCGGCGTCACGCAGCACCATGTTACCAGCCCTAGAGCTAAGGGCGGGCCCCCCAAACCATTGGTTGGGCGTTGGACTTCCTTGGTAGCCCGCAGTCGTGACCTTTTCGTCACGCACAACTGCATTG
>CAZJIR010000293.1:1428-4356 GCA_964546095.1 uncultured Pirellulales bacterium | reverse complement strand
ATTGGCCAAGCGTAATCCGGCTTTTTGGAGATAGTATTCCAGTCAAAGGCAAACCTGTTGATAGTTCTTCGCCAAGACAGGCATGAAAACCACCGTCAAAGCCACGCAGGCTACAGCTCTCACTGCAAATTTGAATGTCATCAGGTTCAGCAGGAACTCTTTTTTCGCAATTCTCCATATCATTGCTTCGTTCCTCCTATCTTCTACTGAGCTTCACTCCAAAGACAACAATCCCAATGATTAAAATCACCAGGCCGCCAACCAGCAACAAAGTTGCCATAATATTCGTTTGTGCACTTATCCTTACTTTCAGTCGTTTTTCAATCGCTTCTATTACTTCGCTTCCGGATTGGCCCCGGGCCTCAATCTGGGCCTCGTATTCGCCCACACCGACGTCTATTCCGGGCTGTAAGTGGATTTTTATCTGCTGTTTTTCGTTGGGCAGTAGTTGTTCAATGTTCTTAGGTTCCACTTGGGCTTCCCAACCTAATGGCGGCGATATCTCTGGAACAATATTAAAAAGAGCAAGAGTGCCGTCATTATGCAAGTCGGCCTTAATATTAACTTCCTGCTGCGGTTTTATTTCTTCAAAGAGATTATTTATCAGAATCTCCAGCCGGCCGGTTCCCTTGGGAGTAAGGGTAAGATCAACCCGTGCAGCCTCGATAGCATCGAGCTCTTCGGCCGGTATAGTGCTGGCTGCATATTTACGTTTAAGCTTGTTGATTTTCTCAAGTTGAGTGGATGTGACTGTCCACGCCTGAAAGTCGATTTTTTTGTCAATCATACCGATATCGAGCTTTTGTGGAATTGAAACACGCAGGGTTAGGTTGTGTTTACTGACTTCTTCGGAAAAACGAACGCTTGTAATACGAGCACCACTTTCAATGAAGAAGCTGTTTATTTGCGGCGGTATATTGGTGACCGCCAACGAGAAATTCCTGTCAGATGTTACGAGCATCTCAAGAACCAGGTCAAAACCGATATCAGTGCCAAGTTGACCTTCCACTGAAAACTGCGATGCTACAACGGTTGGTCTCTCCTGGAGAGACTCTTTTTCAAGAAAAATTTTCTCTATTACATTCTGGTTCAGGTAGTGTAATTTTACTCCCGCCTCCTGGACATCGGTCAGCAGTAAAAACGTAAGTTTTTTCTCCATGCCGTAAGGCAGTATAGGTATTATCAGCTCGTAAGGTTTACCAATGCCAGCCAAGTCATTATTTACGATTGAAACGATGATATTCTCGATATCGAGCAAGGCCTGTATCTGCTCGGGGTTTTGCCATTCTGATTGTAATTGCGATTCACTTTGACTGTCAGTCAAACCCAGTGCTGATTCAGCCAGTACCAAATTGGACGTGTTCTTGAGAACCAAATCAAGCATTCGCCGGCCCTCACTATCGTAGTACTTCTTTGCTTCCATGATGGTAATATGTGTTGCATTTGCGAGAAAGCTCAGCTTCGTTTTTTCAAGCTGGATTTCGGCTTGTTTAAGTAGCTGTTGGGCCTGAGTGTAGGCTGAAAGGGCCTCATCAAGTTCCTTTTGGGAAATATAACTTTTTTTAAAGAACTCCAAAGCGGCTTTATACTGGCTTTCGTAGCGATCGTGGGCTTCCCTGGCGGTTTCCAAATCAACCATAGCCGCCCTAAGACTGAGCTCATTCAGTAGTTCTGTACGCGTTTTAGTGGTCTTTTTTATTGTTGGTGCCTCGGGCTCTGCCTGCTGTGCATACGCTGAAATACCCAGAGTTAAGGCAAATACCATTAATAGAATATATCTGAAATCACGGGTTTTACTCATCTTGAATACCTCTATTTAAAAAAGCGTATTGCTAAACGCAGGTCTTCCTGACGTTCAATCATCACTTCCTGTTGCCTGAATAGGCTGTCTTGAGCAGAGAAGAACAACGTGCGGAAAGTTTCCAATGCATCATCGGTAATTTTCCCGACGTCTCGTAGTTCAGTGTTTATTATAAACCTCTGCTTCTCGATATTGACATTTTCCTGTGCCAGTTCAACCTGGAATCTCTGCTCTGCAAGAGATTTATAGTATTGGCGTACTGTAAGTTCAATGCGGTCCTTTTGGTCTTCGAGGGCGGCTTTAAATCCAGTTAGCAAAGCTTTCGCCTGGATTTTTCTTCCTTCGCGGGCCCTGCCTTCGATGATGGGTACCCGCAATTGCAATCCCGCAAACCAGCCGGGGTCAGGCCCATCCAAGGTTATTTCATCACCGAACAAGCCCAGGTTTTGTGATCTTTCTTCTTTTAATCCGGGGACTTGCGGTTGACCAAATATGTCGAGCCCCCAGGTGTCGTCATCGTTGGTAAGGTCTGCGCCAATTTTACCATTTTCCGCCTGATAGCCCCCGCTGACTCGCAGGTCGGGGACATATTCGAAACGTAGTTGGTCCAGAATCCTTTTTCGCTCAACTGCAATAGCTTCGGCTAATGCCACCTGGCTGCTCTGGGCAAGGGCAAGACGAATCATCCCATCTATGTCGAAATCTTCGAGACCGAAATTGTCCATCTTGCCATCGAACCCCACCTGGTCAGCGCCGACCGGCATGCCGATTAATCGTAACAGGTCCATCTTACGATTGAATCTTTGTCGATTTAGAGTATTTATCCGAGATTTTTCAGTCAGCACATTTGAGTAGGCCGTCAGAACCTCAATTTTGACACTTAGATTGTTCGCGTCCATTCTCTGCTGCTTTATTTGGTATTGCTTCTGGAATTGCTCAAGCAGTTCCTGACGGGTGGCAATCTGCTGTTCCTTTAGCTTTATGAAAAAGAATGCTCTGCGCACCTGCGAGAATATATCGGCCACCTTATTTTCATAATTGAACAACGCACTACGCTGCTCGGCGCGCAGGCTCAAATCAAGTGGGTGGTCTTTGCCATATTCAAAAATCCGCTGGCTAATCATAGC
>CAZJIR010000293.1:0-1418 GCA_964546095.1 uncultured Pirellulales bacterium | reverse complement strand
ATTAGATTGGAAGTTTCTGAAATGCTCGTATTGGCCGATGAGCTCAATTGTGGGCAAAAATCTTGAGTTATTAACCAACTTGCTCCCACCGACGACAAGTATTTGCTGGCGTGCCTGATCGATCTCATTGCTGCCGGCAAAGGCTGATTGCAAACATTCATCAAGGGTCAACGTGCGTTTAGCCTTCATCTGTCCGGGTGATACGCTTCGTGCAGGTTTTTCTCCAATTGCCCGCAGGTACGTAAGCGAGTTAGGTTCCGAAGGGCCCATTTTAGTTTCTTCTTCAAGTCGCTGCTCAATACGTACAAGAGCAGGGTCAAGTTTTTCCGCCGCAAAAACACCACCCAGCCCAAACTGTAGCCAACCCAATATGATAGTTGTCGAAAAAACTGCTTTGTAGAATCGTCTGATTTCCATTTTACTTTCTCTTTGAATTTATCTCGTATTCGAATTTAGTATTTCTCTTCTCACCTCACATCGTACCGTAAAAAAGATACAAAAGATGCCATAAAGAAAACCAGGTTGAACAATACTAACAATCCGATGTCCCAGATTGCTAATTTCAGAGATTGTCCAAGTGCAAGGTCGTGCTCCTGAAACTTCGGCACAGTATCAAAATCAACAGGATCATGAGAAATTGCTCTCCAGGCCCCCACGAGCCCCCCCTCAGGAAATAATAGATGCAGACTATTAGGATCCTCAGCGTCTTTGGTGCGTATGTATTCCCTTAAGTCTGCTCGATATTGCTTTGCTTGTTCGCGAATATATACACAACGGTTGATTCCTGTACCGGCAACAACTTCAGAAACACGTTGATAAATTACAGTCGGTGAAATACACGTGATATTGCGGCCAGTAAATGCCTGGGCAAGCATTTTGTTGTGATGGTCTTCACAGGCCTGATTCTTGGCATTTACCCATGCGTTTCTTAGCCGGGCCCTTGCAGGCGGATTATTACCAGGCCAGCTCAGATTACCAGAAGCATTACCCGCCCTCTCACCATATCTTTCTGCATTGCTCCATATATCGGTTGATATTTCGGCCAATTTTCTCTCCAACTCCGCAGGATTTGGAGCTTCGCCGGACACCTCTGATATGATTCTTCCAAAGCTTGGTATAAGAATAACAAACACAACCCAAATTAATAAAAGCATAACCATAGAATTAGATGCATGGGCCGTTCTGCCGGATACAAATATCCCCAACAAGATGAAAATAGAAATATAAAGGAAAGAAACAAGCACAATAGTAAGAATTTTCACCCAATCCAGCCCACTAATTACGGCGACGTTTGAAGAAACCACAATAATAAGGCTGACCAAAAGGCCAATAAGTAAAGGGATGCCTATGGTGAACATGACCCCAAGATACTTGCCGAGAAGAAGCTCATACCTTGGGTTTGTATTTGCCAGCATCTG
>CAZJIR010000292.1:278-4364 GCA_964546095.1 uncultured Pirellulales bacterium | reverse complement strand
GTTTCCGTGAACAATACGGGACCTAATATCATAAAGATGTGCGATATCGTTATAATCAAGCTCTTCCGGCATTCTTTTATTCTCCAAAGCCCTGAAACCGGCAACCAAACGCTCCTGCTTAGTTAAGTAACCCTCGTATTTGGCATCAATAATTACGGCCTGAAAAACATCTTCAGTGAGGTTCATTCTTTTAACATCGGAATTCTCAGATAACGCCTCTGTAATTTGATGCCTTGGATTGCGAAGCTGCTCCCACAGACTCAATCCATCCGAACGGTTATTGTGTAGATAATCCTTCAGCTTATTTATCTGTTCGAGCTTACCCTGAAACTTTTTCCATCGTTTCTCATCCACGAGTCCGACCGACTTGCCGATTTGAGTTATTCTTCTATCCGCATTATCAGCCCTTAACGACAACCGATACTCTGCTCGAGATGTAAACATCCGGTAAGGCTCATCAAGCCCCTTGGTAAGCAAATCATCTATCATTACCCCGATATACCCCTGGTCTCTGCCAAGCACAACCGGTTCCTCGTTTCGTAATTTCCTCACAGCATTTATACCGGCGAGAATACCCTGTCCGGCCGCCTCTTCATAGCCGCTGGTTCCGTTTATCTGCCCTGCCAAAAACAACCCTGAGATTTTTTTCGTTTCCAGACTGGACTTAAGTTGAATTGGCGGACAGTAATCGTATTCGATTGCATAGCCGAAGTGAACGACGCGTGCTCTCTCCGTACCGGGCAGCAACTTGAGCATCTGTTCCTGCACATCCTTCGGCAAGGAAGTGCTTATACCGTTGCAGTAGATGGTCGTTTTTTCTTCGTCCTCGGGTTCCAGAAACACCTGATGTCGTTGTTTATCCGCGAAACGAACGATTTTTGTCTCGATACTCGGACAATACCTCGGACCTATAGAAGTAATTTGCCCGGAATAAAGCGGGGCACGATGCAGATTGTCCCGAATAAGCTCGTGTATTTTCTCATTCGTATAAGTTATCCAGCAGGGAATCTGCACCCTGTCGATTCTTTCGGTCATAAACGAAAAAGGCACCGGCTTATCATCTCCATGCTGGATTTCGAGTTTATCCAGATCCACCGTTGCCGCATCCAGTCTGGCCGGCGTGCCGGTCTTTAACCTTTTAAGTTCCAATCCAATTTGCTTAAGGCTTTCCGACAGTTTGTCGGCGGCTGGTTCATCAAGACGTCCACCTGCAACTTGCTGTGTTCCTATGTGCATTAAACCACGAAGGAATGTCCCTGTGGTAAGAATTACTACCGGAGCAATGTATATCCGGTCATTATCACATTGTACTCCCCTTACATTGTTCTTTTTAGTGATAATCTGTGTAGCCATCGATTCGACGATAGTCAGGTTCGCAGTCTGTTCGAGCTGAATACGGATATAATCTTTATACTTATATTTGTCAGCCTGTGCTCTTGGTGCCTGCACAGCCGGACCTTTCGAGCGATTTAAAAGCCGAAACTGAATACCCGTTGCGTCTATTGCCAATCCCATTAATCCCCCCATCGCATCGACCTCGCGCGCCATCTGCCCTTTTGCAAGACCACCAATAGCCGGGTTACAACTCATCTTGGCTATCGTCTCTTTGCTTATGGTTATAAGGCAGGTCTTGGCGCCAATCTTGGCCGCGGCATGGGCAGCCTCAATGCCGGCATGACCTCCACCTATAACAACACAATCAAAATTGTTCGTTTTCTTAGGCATATTCAGTCCCGTACCAATTGTATCCATAGTAGCACTACTAAGCAATGGACTTTGCCATCTCTAATAGGACTGCCGGACGGTTGAACTACCACAGGACAATGGGGGCGGGACTAAATGTACTGCGGAGGCTTTTAATTGTTTTCTTGTCTTGAAAGAAAAAGGTTTGTATGTTATATGAAAATTACCTAAGTAAAATCAGATATACCTTAAAATAAGGAATAGCAATGAGAAAGCTCTATCACAAATCTATCAATAATTCTAAAGTATTTTTAATTTGTTTAGCATTCCTTTTAGTCAGCAGTTCAGGTTGTACAACTTCCCCTTGGCACAGTTATACACCTGAGAGGATAATTTTAAATCTAACCGAAAATCCGGCTACCAGCCTGGCTGTCACATGGCGCACAAGGCCCGATGTTCCAAATCCTCAAGCTCAAATTTCACCCGCAATCGAGTCTCCGGATTTAAACGAAGAAGCCAGGACAGTGTATGCAATCACGGAAGACGTTAAAATAAACAACAAAAAAACCGTGCATCACCACTCTATCGTTTTGAAATCTTTGAAACCAAATACACTATATGCATATAGAGTAGGCGATGGAAAACATTGGAGTGAATGGAATCAATTTAAAACTGCAAGTGAAACTCCCGAACCATTCAAATTTATAAACTTAGGTGACCCTCAAAATGATGTTAAATCAATGTGTTCACGAATTTTCCGGACAGCTTATACAAAAGCTCCCGATGCAAGCTTCTGGCACTTTACTGGTGATATTGTCAATCACGGAGATAATGACAAAGAGTGGGCGGAATTTTATTATGCTCTCGGCTGGATTCCAAGGATAACACCAATGATTTTACTGCCAGGAAATCATGGCTATATTAAGGATAAAGTTAATGGCCAGGAAATACGAGAAATAACCAACCTTTGGCGTCCTCAGTTCACTCTACCAGAAAATGGCCCCAACTATTTAGAAGAAACAGCATACTTTATTGATTATCAAGGCGTTAGATTTGTTATGCTTAACGGCAATGAAAAACTGAAAGAACAAGCGGAATGGCTGGATACCATCTTGGCTGAAAAACCTCAACGCTGGACTATCGTTGCAATTCATCAACCTTTCTACTCGACCGCTAAAGACCGGGACAATCCCCATCTTCGAAAGCTGTTTATACCTATTTTCGATAAATATTCCGTCGACCTTGTATTACAGGGACACGACCATACCTATGGTCGTACATACAAACTTAGAAACGGCACCAAGGTAGATGATAATGCAAAGGGAACGGTTTATGTAGTTTCGGTCAGCGGGCCTAAAATGTATTCAATAAATCCACTTTACGAAGATATAATGGTAAAAATCGGAACAGACAGGCAGTTATTTCAGGTAATCAACGTAAATAATAATCGCTTGATATACGAATCTTTCACGGCAATCGGTGAATTATATGATTCGTTCGAACTGAATAAATGACTGAAGTTCAGTGTATCGTAAAAATTCCGCCGCTAATGCACATTAGTTTTTATCCGCTTTGCAAAAATTGAAATTGAAGATAATTCAGCAACATCAAGCCACTTTAGGCACTCTTAACTTTTCTCCGCAAGCGCTACCGCCGAGGCAATGGCGAAATTTGCGGTATGCGTAATACTTACGCTTATATGTTTAATCCCAAGTCCGTCAGCAATCTCTTTGACCTCTCCATCCAGAGTAACCTCAGGCTGACCACTACTATTATTTATTATCTCAATATCAGTCCAGGCAATTTTTCCTCGCCATCCGGTCCCCATTAGTTTAAGAATTGCCTCTTTGGCTGCAAAGCGACCCGCCAATTTTTCTATATTGTTTTTTTTCGCCTCAGCATAAGCCTGCTCAGCCTCGGTAAAAACTCTATCAACGAATCGCTCGCCATGCCGCTTTACCATCGCCTCTATACGAGGACAATCTACAAGGTCTATGCCGTGCGCCACAATTTCCGTCATTTCATCCTGCCATCCACATTTGCTTTTAGTCATGCATCATGTGTCATGAGCCCTGCGCTTGTTGTCTCTTGCTATCTTGATAAATCTTTTCCAGACAAAATTCTATAAATTCAGTGGTCTTTCCAAGTTCGACTTGCTGTAAAAGTTCGGCATTAATTTTAGTAACAACTTCTTTCCTCCTGTCGAAAATAACCTTTTCTCCAACCTGCATCTGAACTTTTTCAAACGGCTCATGACTATCCGGCTTTTTCTCTTCCAACTTCATTATAAAAACATGCTCAGGTGTCACTATCAAATCTGCAATTTGGCCGGGCTCAATGCTATCCGCTTCGGTTGCAAGCTTATCGTAAGGCTCGGCTAATGATTCCGGCTGCACCGGCCTC
>CAZJIR010000292.1:0-268 GCA_964546095.1 uncultured Pirellulales bacterium | reverse complement strand
TATTGTTTCGCCAACTCACCGAAATCTTCACCCGATTGTATGCGCTCGACCAATTCATCCGCCAGCTCTTTAGCAAGCTGATGAGGGTCTTCGTTCGGGTCTTTCACCTCTATATCGGCCGGTTGTATATCAATCAAACGAAATTCTATAACATTTGGTACGGCAAAAAACTCATCCTTCATCTCGTTGTAGCAGTCCACCAATTCATGATATGTAACTGGCCTGTCATCAGGTGTTTTCGACGACACATACCATTGTACAAGAATCA
>CAZJIR010000291.1:0-4365 GCA_964546095.1 uncultured Pirellulales bacterium | reverse complement strand
AATAATACATTGGCCTATTCGTAATCTTGATGATAATGAGCTGATAGCTCTAAGTAAGAAAAAAGACCTGTTTTTGAATCTTGTCGAGATGCAGACGATTCAGAAATACTATCAGCAGCTCAACAAAGAGCCTACTGATGTTGAACTGGAAACAATTGCCCAGACCTGGAGTGAGCACTGTGTTCATAAAACTCTTAAAAGCTCTGTTGATATGTCAATAAACGGCAAACAGGTGCACTATGATGATTTGCTGAAAGATACGGTTTTCAAAGTTACTAAACAACTCAATAAAGACTGGTGTATATCGGTCTTCGCTGATAACGCCGGCGTGGTGGAATTCGATGAAGATTCCGCTGTGTGTTTCAAAGTCGAAACCCATAATCACCCATCAGCACTTGACCCTTACGGCGGAGCTGCTACAGGCATAGGTGGGGTAATTCGTGACCCAATGGGAACCGGTATGGGAGCCAGGCCTATCGCCAATACAGATATATTTTGCTTCGGCGAGCCGGATAAAAAACCCGAAGATATTCCCAAAGGAGTTTTGCATCCGAGAAGAATTATGAAAGGCGTCGTAGCGGGAGTTCGCGACTATGGCAACAGGATGGGAATCCCGACAGTCAATGGTGCTATTTACTTTGACGACAGGTACATGGCTAATCCACTGGTCTATTGCGGCAACATCGGAATAATGAACAAAGATAAGTGCTTTAAATATCCACAAAGCGGCAATCTAATTATCATGGTCGGTGGTCGCATCGGCAGAGACGGAATTCATGGCGCGACCTTTTCAAGCGGTCAAATGACGCACGAACACGAGACCATTTTTTCGCACGCTGTGCAAATCGGTAATCCTATAACAGAAAAGAAAATGTTGGATGTATTAGTACAGGCAAACGAAGCTAGCCTTTATGGGGCCATTACCGATTGCGGAGCCGGTGGATTAAGCAGTGCCGTAGGGGAAATGGGCAAAGAACTCGGGGCAGAAGTCGACCTGGAAAAAGCCCCGCTAAAGTATGCCGGTCTTAACTATACGGAAATCTGGATTAGCGAAGCACAGGAGAGAATGGTTATAGCCGTCAAACCGGAGAATTTGAAGGCAATAACCAAAATTTTCGATGATGAAAATGTCGAATCAACGATTATAGGCAGATTCACCAACGATAAGAAACTAATATTAAAATACAACGGCCAACAAGTGGCCGAAATGGATATGGACTTTCTACACGATGGAGTGCCAAAATATTCACGCAAAGCGGTGTGGAAGGGTCCTGAACTTGCCGAGCCAGGTATACAGGAAAAAGATAATTATAACGATGAGCTTAAAGCAATTCTTTCATCTTATAATGTCGCCAGCAAGGAGTGGGTGATTCGTCAATATGACCATGAGGTACAGGGTGGTTCGGTCGTTAAGCCATTGACTGGTATAAAAAACGATGGACCCGGTGACGCAGCGGTGATACAGCCCAAGTACAATTCCGACAAGGGCCTTGCCATTAGTTGTGGAATGAATCCGCTTTATGGCGATATAGACCCGTACTGGATGGCGCTGGCTGGCATCGATGAAGCAATCAGAAACCTGATATGTGTCGGGGGCAGGATTGACAGAATTGCTTTGCTGGATAATTTCTGCTGGGGTGACTGTACCAAGCCGGAGACTTTAGGGCCATTAGCGCGAGCAGCCCAGGCATGCTATGATGGGGCAATGGCGTTCGAGGCACCGTTCATCTCCGGCAAGGATTCACTTAATAACGAATTTTCGTGCGAGGATGGGACACAAATATCTATACCTTCGACACTTTTAATAAGTGCAATATCGATAGTCGATGATATCAACAAGTGCGTTACAATGGACGCCAAGAAGGCTTCTAATTTGTTGTTTATCGTCGGAGAAACAAAAAACGAATTAGGTGGCTCACACTACTACAAGATTAACGATAATACCGGTGCAAATGTACCAAAATTAGAACTTGAAACAGCCCCCAAAATTGCAAAAAGAATTTCGGATGCGATAGCACGGGGCCTTGTAGTTAGCTGTCACGACTGCTCTGAGGGTGGTCTGGCTGTTGCGCTTGCAGAAATGGCCTTTGCCGGCGGACTTGGAATAGATGCGGACCTGCGGGGTCTGCCTAAAAGCAAAGACTGCTCGCGCGTGGATACCCAGCTATTCAGCGAATCAAACTCACGTTATATCGTAGAGGTCGAGCAAGATAAATACAATGCTTTTGCAAAACTGATGCTCAACTTACCATTCGGCCAGATTGGGAAAGTAACAGAAGAAAAAACTCTTATTGTAAAAGCAGAAAATGGCAAGGCTGTTATCGAAGCTGATATCGATTCACTAAAACAGGCGTGGCAAAAACCGTTCGACTGGTAGGAAATATATTGGACTCGGTTAATGGATTGAAAAGGTAAATAATGGTAGATGTTAAAGCGATAGTTTTACGTGCGGCGGGTATAAACTGCGATATGGAGACCGAGTATGCGCTGGAATTGGCAGGTGTGAAGGCACAACGCATGCACATTAACAGAATAATCGAGGATAAAACTCTACTGGGCGAATTCCAGATAATTGTTTTTCCCGGTGGTTTTAGCTATGGCGACGATGTCGCCGCAGGTAAAATTCTGGCAAATCAAATAAAGCATCATCTTTACGAGTCGATACGGAAATTCATTGACGAAGGCAAATTGGTGCTCGGCATTTGCAACGGCTTTCAGGTGCTTGTTAAGACAGGGATACTACCGGGCTCAAATTCATCCGAACAACATGAGGATGTTACAATTACCAACAACGACAGCGGCAAATACGAGGACAGATGGGTGTATCTGGCTCCGCAAACGGATAAGTGTGTTTTTATTGAGGCAGGCAGGCAAATCTATCTGCCTATTGCGCATGCCGAGGGAAAAATTGTTGCAAGGGATGCAGCTACCCTAGAAAAACTTAAATCTGACGGACAAGTTGCATTTAAGTATGTTGACAAGAATGGCCAGGAAGGCGACTACCCGGTCAATCCTAACGGGTCGATGGATTCGATAGCCGGCCTGACGGACACCACAGGCAGAATACTTGGACTTATGCCCCACCCAGAAAGATTCGTAAGACCCACTCACCATCCACACTGGTCTCGCCTAAAAGAAAAGCTGGATAGTGATGGAATAACAATTTTCAAAAATGCTGTCAAATATATACAGGAAAACTTTTAAGACATCTGGATATGCGCTACCGAATCCACATATTCCAAACAATCGGACAGCTCCCATTAGCGCATATAAGGCAGGCAGTTCCTTTAGCTTGTTGGCTTAGCAGAACACCGAGCAGCTTCTAAGGCGGAGGGCTGGTCGTCAACAAACTCGAAAACCACATCAAGACCCGCCACCACAAAAATACATTTTGTTACGGTGGCAACATTACAGAGAATAAGGCGATGTCCGGAGTCCTTGAGCAAATTATACAATATTAATAGATTGCTGATATTCGAGGAATTTATTATCTCGACTCTGGAAAAATCGATTATGACGTCCCGGTTACATTCCTTGCCGATAGTTTCGTTGATGGCTTTAAGCTCGTTGGCTATTTCCAGCCCCTTAGAAGACAATTCAACAAGAAGAACATCTTTTGATAGATTTTTAGCTCCCATTTCTTGCTCTCTCTTCTGACCTAATACATCTTTTGTATATTTTGAGATTATATCGGAATAAATTTCAGCCGGGTTAAACAAAAAATCATCTAAGATTAACCATCAAAATAGGGAAAAATAATCTGTCGCGAAATAGCGTATAAAGTGCATATATTGAGCACAAACGCTTAGATAATTAGCATTTAATCCGATCTAAAGTGTGGATTATTCTAAGATAATCTGAAATCTCCTTCCGATAAAAATCAATGAGAATTGTAGAATAGTCCTTGGGATATTTAATGTGAACGAATTGCCAACAAAGACAATGAATATCCGCTTATCTACTGTTCCACAGCTCAATTCTTTTTATATCGAGCAGAATCGGGGAGACAGGATTTGTACATCTTAGGTGCGGAGCACGCAATCCTTTGCATACAGAGTAAAGCCATTCATAAAGATTTTCTTTTATCGCGTTGGTAGGCTCGCTGAGAATATCTTCTAAGGCATATTCGTCTAATTTAGATACATCTACCATAGGCAAGTTTTATAAGTCGTCAACTTTAAACTCTTACTCAACCAATTCTAAAAGTGAAAGTCAGGTCAATTTAAGAACTATAAGACACAAGACTCGGATGGCCATAAATACAACAACCAGCAGGCCCAGCCCGCCAAGGATATTAAGGACAAGCGTATTACGCCGGTCTCCCATAACGTCTTTCCGATTCGCCAGCCAGAGTATCGTGACAGC
>CAZJIR010000290.1:0-4384 GCA_964546095.1 uncultured Pirellulales bacterium | reverse complement strand
GATTACTATGAATTGTATAACAACAAGAATTAAGAAAATAACCAGGCCCACAACAAGACTACCACCGGCGACAAAACCTCCGAAGGTCTGGATAATTTTTCCGGCATCGCCCTGTAAAAGTATCAATCTGGTCGAAGCAACATTGAGGGAAAGGCGAAACAGCGTTACGAAAAGAAGCAATGAAGGGAAGGTAGATAATTCAAGAGCCTCCCTTGATGACAGCGTAATTATCAAAACAGACACAGCTAATGAAATACTACAAGCTAAAAGCATATCCAGTAATACCGTCGGCAAAGGAATTAGAAGGGTAGCAAGAATCGTCACCAGGCCAGCAGCCAAAATAATATTGCTACGAGACATGAAAGGCATATTAAGGCTTCCCGCCCCCCCTGCTTTTAGTGCATTTGATTTTATAGAACCTGCCATCACAATTCCTTCTCAAATTCAAGCTCCTGTAGCAGAATCGCCAAGACCAAGAATCTGTTTTATTTTGATAGCAAAGCGGCCATCCACAACCACAACACTTCCCGTAGCAAATCTGGTGTCACGCAGGTACAAATCTGCAGGTTCATCAATTGACTTATCAAGCTCCAATACTGAGCCGGGGCCAAGTTGCAAAAGCCGACGAACAGGTATCTCTGTCTGTCCAATTGTAACAGTAACAGATATGTTCACATCAAGTAAGAGCTCGATACTACCTCCGCTCCCCACATCCCCTGTCGCAGCAGCTTCAGAAAACTCAACCGACTGCGCTTGCGTTTGTGAGCCATCTTCCTGTTTTTCTTCAACAGCTTCAGATGTTTCTGCCATATTTAGATTTCCTTGTAATTATTCAATCCTTGTAATTTTTTCTGCTTTGGTTTTCCTCAAAACGGAACACCTTGCAGCATTTATCATTCCTGTAGAAACAGGAATGTATTTTTACACCTTATCACAACACAGTTCAGTTATTACTACTGCATGCTTACCTGCCGATTTTGCAGGTTGAACAAGAAAAGCGATTCGGTCGTTTACTATTAATTCAACCGGGTCTTCAATTTTTTTATCCAATAACAACACATCATCTACCTCAAGGCCCATTATCTCTTCAAGAGTAAGTACTGTCGAAGCCAGTTGTGCCGTAACACAAACCGGCACTGACTGCATCCGTCCGAGGATTGCTTTTGAAATATCCTCAGCGGAGAATCCCCTAGCAATCTGTTCGGCTTTGCCCACAATATGCTCCAGTTTGCTGCTGAGTATCAAGACATAAGCTTCAGTACTTTTTTCCTGGTCGGCTTTCTTGACGTTAAAAGACACTTTGCAGAGCTCTTCTGTGTCTTTCAGTTCAAGAGGAAACATTATTCGGACAAGATTTTTGGCCGGCTGAATATCCCAGGTTTTATGCGAAAATGCTCCGATAAGGGCTGAGAGCAGGTCCAACAAAAGTGATTCCTCCAGCTGTGATAAATCTCTGCCCGAATCCTCCTCGGATTCAGAGTCACCAAGCAATTGTGTAGCCCAAATGAATGCAGTCTGGGTAGGTATGCTGATAAGTCCATATTGATGGTCCTGGTCCGCACCAAAAGCGAGATAGTAATCATTCTGTTTGCTTTCCAGAGCCTGGTCAACAAGCTCAGCAGCAAAATGCTGGTTTGTTGAAACAACTTCAACATCGAACTCACTATGGCAAAAACCAACGAATGTCACAGCCATCTCTCTGGCTACCTTTTTTGTGAAATCTTCGAGTCTATTGAGTTGCTTGCGATCAAAATAATGTGGTTGGTTCCAATTGTACTCGGTTGCCTTAATACCTGAGGTATCTTCCATTGGTCCGGAACCAACGGCAATAAGAAGCTTACGTATTTTTTCATTGCTTAAACTCTTAGCTCCATTACTCATTGTACAGCGAATTCCTTAAACAGAATGTGCTTGATTTTAGGTTTGGAATCGGGAAATAGCTTTTCGTTAAAAGCATCGAGAATCTGCGCCTGGATACGCTTTAGGCTGCTTTCTCCTCTAATATCATCAATACTTAGACTTGCAAGATAAACAGTAAGCCAGTTTGTCAATAGGGGTTTTTTCTCATCAAAAAAAGCTGTGCCTTCGCTTTGATTCATATCTGAACTTACCTCAAGTATTAAAGATGCCCGAACATAGCGTGTCACATCAGGTACATCGAGATTTGCGATAACGGGCTCCAAATCATAATACCAACCTTTCACTGTCGAATCATCGGCATCCTCTACCTGAGCGGACTTATCCTGTTCAGAAGACTCGGGCACATCGGAACCGGTAAATAATCTACCGAGAGTAAAGCCGGTACCAGCAAAAGATATTACTACCACAGCTATTATTAAACCCGGCAGGAGCCGACTTACTAAAGACTTTTTATCACCTGCTTCGGGCTTTGCATCTTCCTGCTTGCCATTTTTTTTCTCTTCTTGCTTGTCACTTTTTTTCTTTTTCTCTTCCTGCTTTTCCTGCTCTTTCTCTTGTTTTGTATCATCAGTATCTGCCATTATTTGCCTCGACTATTCACTATAAAAAGTTCGTAATCATACCGGTTGCAAACAATCTTGTTCGCGATACCTATGTATTCTATCTCGCAGCGTTCTGTCACTGATACCTAAGACCTTTGCGGCTTTGGTCTGGTTGCCTCCTGTTTGACGCAAAGTATCCAAAATCGCCCGCTTCTCTACTTGCTCAAGTGGCACTCCTCCCAGGTCTGAGATCTGAGGGGTATTTATTTTTAATGAGTCCCCAAACATATCATTTTGTCCCGAACGATATGAATTCAGATCTCGGTTCTGAACGGCACAACCACTAACCCTTTCCTGTGGGAGCGGCTGCAATTCATCGAAGAGCCAAGACACATCAGCCAACGACAATGTCTGGCCAACTCCTAACACTAAAGATGTCCGGACGACATTACGCAACTGACGGACATTTCCCGGCCAGTGGTATTTGGCAAAGATATCCATCATTGCAGGATCAAGCTTCGTAATGCGACGCTGTACTTCTCGAGCATAAAGGTTCACAAAGTACCACACAAGATCATTCAAGTCATCCTTGCGCTCTCTTAAAGGACAAACAACTAATCTCACGCCGCTTAACCGATAGTAAAGGTCCTGGCGAAACTTTCCTTGTTGCACTTGCTGTAATAAATCCTTATTTGTAGTACTTATTATTCGAACATTGACCCTGACACTCTCGTTTCCACCAACACGCTCAAAATCCTGCTGCTCGAGCGCCCGCAAGAGCTTAGCCTGAAACCTTATGGGCGTTTCGGTTATCTCGTCCAATAGTAAGGTTCCACCGTGAGCCATTTCAAATCTGCCTTTACGCTGAGTATAGGCACCGGTGAAAGCACCTTTTTCATGCCCAAACAGCTCGCTTTCAAGAAGCGTATCACTTAGGGCTGCACAATTGATTTTAACATACGAGCCCTGGGCTCTTCTGCTTTTTTGATATATAAGATAAGAAAGCAGCTCTTTACCCGTCCCACTTTCACCACTTATTAAAACCGGTGCTGAAGTGGGAGCGATTCTTTTAGCTAAATTTACGGTTTGAATAAGCTTCGCGCTTCTGCCCACAATCCTATAAAGGCATCGAGTATCTTCGTGAGCTGAGGCTACCGTCGAAACATCGTGGTTAGGAAGAAAAGTATCCAGCAGGGTTGTGATTTTTTCATAATCGAGCGGTTTCACGAGAAAATCGCAACAGCCCTGTCGAATGGCCCTGATTGCCGTCTCGATAACTCGCTTCTGGTCTTGGGCTTGAGTTGTCATAATCACCGGCAATTCAGGCCACTTTGCCTTTATTTTCACAAGTAGCTCAAAAGCATCCTGTAGTTGACTGGACAGATTTGCTCGCCGTCCTATGCTGTCACTGGCGAATACAAGGTCACAACTACCTTTATTGATAAAGTCAATCGCGCTGTCTTTATCATTGGCAAGATATCCACGGATACCTTTGCGCGCTAAAATTTCAAGCAGAAACCGGGCAAGTTCAGAATCGCTGTCAGCTATCAATACATTAGCAACATCTTCCTGTTTACTATTACCTATGTCGTTTTTTTCTGCCGTACTCACTTACGCTATACTCCATTTCTGTCGAAGTTTACCTCATTTTGCAATCGACCTATAGCTGACAAAATGGTCTCCCAATAATCTACAGGTTACTTTCTTCAATCAACTTTCGTGGTTCGTCCATCCGATACCAACTGAGCAATTTACTTCTTGCCTCAGCTAAATCCTTCCACGGTGAATTGGGGTGCTCTGTAATTATTTGTCCATACACCTTTATTGCCGCAGGTGGGTCGTCATTCCACAAGCAGTTGCCTATTTGAAACAATATCCAGGCTCTGTCCCTGACCGGTCCAGTGTTAACAGAACTTGTACGA
>CAZJIR010000289.1:0-4410 GCA_964546095.1 uncultured Pirellulales bacterium | reverse complement strand
CCCCGTGATGGCATCATCTTGAACCAGTACGCTCCTCCATCCGAATAACGGCCCTGCCAAGACCTTCTGTCAGGGACTGCAAGATGGAAGGGTCGTCAGTGGCGGAACGCCTGCCACGGGCGATAAGGGCCAAATCAACATTTCGTGTTTGAAGGTCCATCCGGCCTGAACCATAAAAGGCAACAGCCCGGCCGGATAGGTCGAGCTTTTCAACAAGCAGGCTATTGCGCCTTATATACGAATCGACGAACATCTGGTCAAAAGCATAATCCTGAGGCTCGGTCATTTGCATTACCTGTAAAAGCCTGCCAAAAGGAGAAAGTCGGCCAACCTGCATATCACGGATTACCAGCTTGCAGGCCCCGATACGCGAGGAAGTATCTCCCGTCCGGGCGGAAATACTCAAAGAGCCATTCATTTTACCTGTCGTATATCCGCCCTCGGGGGTCTTTCTGGCTTTTGTATCCGAGAGGAATTGTTTAATATCAACATCATCAAAAGAAATTTTCAGAAGATATTCCGAGGCGCCTTCGGTTGGCTGTTTGAATTCAAATTTTCCGGTTGTTTTTCCGCCGTAACAATCGGCGATTAAACCTTCAGTGCACCAACAATGTAAGTCAGGGTCATACAGGATATCCGCCTTAATATTATTGAAAGATTTTTCCAAAACCTTAATCGTGCCGCCATCAAAAGCAACCTGACAATCATAGAGACTACCGCCTGTTTTATACAAACCTTTAATTCTCAACAGAGCATCCAGCCCTATTTCGGTATCAGACATTTTAAAACCACAGTTATTGAATTTGACGGCACCGTTAAAATCGATTGATTTACCACCATTATCCATAGGGTCAACACGGAGGTTCTCAAAGTCCAAATCAAATCGGCTGTCGGGTGAAAAACCGTCGTATAAAGGCTGAATATGCTGCGGTAAGGCCGATTTAATCTTTTCATCGATTAAAATATCTTTAGCCGAGAGCTGTAAGACAGCGTTATCGAAAGCATTTTCAGATAAAGCGACCCGGCCATTTAGCGTTATGGTCGAGGCCTGGTTCGTATCCGAAATATTGTTATTATCTAAAATTGCGGTGAGATTGTTAAAGTTGATACTATCTTTTGTTACAGATATGATGCCATTGATGTTTTTGAGGGGATAGGGAAACTGTGGAAAATCCGCACTGTCATCCAAACAATCTATAGTTACCCTGTAATCAGGAAGGTCTGTAAAGCTCTCTTTGTTTAAATCAGCAACGAGATTGATTTCACCCTGCGGTTTCAATTTGGCGACTATTTCTGTCGCTGATTCAGGCAACAGATTAAAGAACTCATCATCTAACGAAACGTGTTCAAAATCCAATGATAAACGATAGAGAAATTGCTGTGTTTTTTGGCCAGGCCAAATGAGTCCGACCAACGAAACCGGGCCGTTATTATACAGACCGGAAAAATGTTTAATGTCTATTAAATCAGGCGTAAAAACGGCATTTGCCGATATATCCAAGACGGGTAAAGGAAACTGGTCAGACTTTAAAGAAGCCTTTTTGAAAATTAAATCAGCAGTATATGTTACGGGCTCGGAATCCTTTTGTGAAACCTCCACCAGGCCATCAACAAATCCGGTCGGATGGATTCGATTGTATAAGCTCTTTGGCACGCTCGGCAGCGCCGCCTGGAGCGTGGAATCGAGGGGAATATCATTTAGTCCGATAGAGATATCATATACCGAGCTGTCAGAGTTGGCGCCTGTTACCTTACCATTCAAAGTGATTTTAGAACCATTTAGCTGCGAGACTATATCCGAAAAGATAACATCGCCTTTGTTGAAGAAAAGCCGGCCGGTTATATTTTTTAATGGGTAAGGAAAATGTTTATAAAGAGCTTCCGCATCGTGTAGATCGGCCACCAACTTTTCCTCTTTACCCGTTTGTGACTGTCGGCTGTACAGGTAATCTACCGCTGCAAAACCGGCAGGTGAAAAAGCAGACCATGATTTCTTCTCTTTTGCGCTAAGCGCATTATACAGGTCATTATCCAATGCCACATTGTCGCCAGTAACTCGGACCTGACATTTCCAATTCGGTCCGAAGTCCCGGCTCCATCCATTAAAGAAAAGCTCAACATCATCGTGCCTGCCGCTGAGATTGTTTAACGTTATACTATTTTTCGTAAAATCCATCTGTCCTGCCAGATGCTCTATTATGTATGGGAACTTATAATAGCAAAACGCAACATCCTTACAATAAACATCGCCGGTAAGTGCACTTTCGCTCAGACGGTTCAAATTGCCAGAGACATCAAGGTTAACATTTATCCTTCCATACGGCTGGTACCGGTTGAAAAACTTTTGCAGAGCAACAAAGGGGCTGGACCTTTCCAAGAAAGCCGGCCCAATTAACACCAATTTGTCCAGTGACGGACTACCTTTAGATATCAAATCTTTTATCCTCAGCTTCAGAGAGAAATTATTTTCCTGGTCATACTTTAACTCAGCCGCCAAGATATCTATTAACCAGGCCATCTCAAGCTCAGGAACATCTACGGATGAAATTCCGCCTGCAACCGTAAGAATTCCCGGCTTCCACAACCCGGTCAAATGGCTGTTGCCATAACCGGAAGCCAAAGTTGCTGTGGTGATATCGAAGCTGTAAGCGTCCTTTCTTTCCTCATCAAGTCCGAACCTTGCATTAACAGGTACTGAGAGGGCAACTTTTACCTTCCCATTTTCAATTTTGCTATATCGCAGGGTTCCTCCTACAAGACTAATACGAGGTATTTTGCCGGAGGTGCTTTTAGGTGGTCTGATTTTAAGGTCTGACAAATTCCACCAACCCGTATCCAAATCGTATTGGGTATTGAAAACAAAATCGTTGACATCAATAACTTTCAGCCGGGGTTTCAATAACAACAAACTACCAAGACTAAAACGTGCATAAACCTTTTTTGCTTTTATTATGGCTTCATCGTCGCTTTTTTTATCATAGGGTCTGATTAAAAGATTTTTAATTAGAACAGATCAATCAGTGTGGAAAATAAAAGAGCCGGTTTTTTTCTATGTGTTAGTAAGCTCTTCAATCTGCCCTAAAGCGATTTGGCATAAAGCCCGGCCAGCCATAATGAAAAAAAACCATAAAAGGCCAGTCAGAACCAATACTTCAGCAAGCCAGCGAGTGATTTTTTTGAGCCTTAAGTTTTGAATTTTAAACCGGGCCATAGAGAACGTAAATAAATTCAGGTTAGTTGTTTTTTGGTTCGTAGTTCACAAACTTTTTAACTACGTATTTGAATCTTCAATCATCTATTACTTTCTTTAATCGCCTTGTCAGCAATATCTCGACGGCAATAAGCACCGTCGAATTTTATTTTATCTACGGCTCTATATGCCCTTTCTTTCGCATTACGGATAGTCCGGCCAAGGGCGGTCACTCCTAAAACTCTGCCGCCATTAGTAACAATATCGCCGTTCATATCTTTAGTGCCTGCATGGAATACAATAACATCTTCAAGCTGCTGTGCATCTTCAAGGCCGCTAATTTTTCTTCCTTTTTCATAATCACCGGGATAACCACCCGAAGCCATTATAACACAAACGGCCGGCCGCTGGTCCCACTCAAGTGTAATCTGGTCTAATGTGCCGTCACAGACGGCCAGAAGAACCTCCAGCAAATCGCTTTTCAGGCGGGCAAGAATCGGCTGGGTCTCGGGGTCCCCAAAACGCACATTAAACTCCAGCACCCTGGGGCCGCCTCCGGTAATCATAATACCAGCATACAAAATACCCTTATATGGCGTGCCGTTTCGATTCATGCCATCGACCACCGGCACAAGAATTTCACGGGTAATATGATTCATCAAATCTTCACTAACCACAGGTGCGGGGCTGTAAGCACCCATTCCGCCGGTGTTGGGCCCAGTGTCACCATCCCCGATTGGCTTATGGTCCTGTGATGATTCCATAACATAGATATTTCGCCCATCGACAAAAGCAAGGATAGAAGCCTCTTCGCCGATGAGTTTGTCCTCAACGATGATTTTTTTACCAGCGGAGCCGAATATTTTGTCACACATTATCTTTTCAGCAGCCAGAATTCCATCAGAAGGGTCATCACAAACAAAAACCCCTTTGCCTTTGGCAAGACCCGCAGCCTTTACAACTACGGATTCGTCCCTGCTTGCAATGTATGTCTTGGCATCGCTGAATCTATCGAAAGTTCTGCCCTCAGCAGTGGAGACAGAACTGGAGCGCATCAGTTGCTTGGCAAATGCTTTATCAGCTTCGAGCTGTGCTGCCCCTGCGCTCGGGCCGAACGCCTTTATACCAGCAGTTTCAAATACATCGACAATTCCCGCTGCAAGAGGGTCCTCCGGGCCGATTACTACAAGACCAATATCGTTCTGACGTGCAAAGTCCAG
>CAZJIR010000288.1:3415-4412 GCA_964546095.1 uncultured Pirellulales bacterium | reverse complement strand
ACAGCAATCGACTTAAGGTAAGAGCCATCTATACCGAATCCACCGGGTTTACAAAAACTCTGACCCGAGAGTTTAAGCAATATGCGATTGTATTTGTTCTCTGCCATTTATTTCAACATCTCGCGCCAACTGGACAGAATCGTATTTATCAGCTTTACGAAGAGCATTTTTTACTACGACACATCAGAAATGCTTCTTAGCCAACCTCGAATCGCACGAACCTTTTTATTTTAGCCTCACCGCCAGCTTGTTTGGCTGCATCGGCGAGTACCTGCGCAACGGTTTTGCTGTCATCTTTTACGAACGGCTGGTCAAGAAGACAATTCTCAGAAAAGAATTTCCTCATCTTACCTTCGACGATTTTATCTATGATATTCGGCGGTTTGTTTTTGACCTGCTCGGCAAAAATGGCTTTCTCCCGCTCAATCGTTTCAGGGTCAATCTGGTCTTTGTCCAATGCCAGGGGCTTGGTTGCCGTAATGTGCATCGCTATATCAGCGGCTGTCTGTTTTAGCACATCTGCGGCTGCTGCATTGTCATCGCTGGTCTCAATCTGGACTATGGTGCCCACTTTATCATTAAAGTGAATATATGTGCTGATGAGACCGGGTCCTTCGAGCTTATATTTTGCATAATCCCCCACCTGTGTTTTTTCGCCGGTCTTACTGACCGTTTCAGTCAGAATATCGCCAAATTTCCTGCCGTCAACAATGGTTTCACAAAGATTATCCGCGCCCTCATCAGCAGAGCAAACCAGCGCGTAATCGCCTAAAGTTTGTGCCGCTGCGATAAAATCATCACTTTTAGCAACAAAGTCGGTCTCGCAACAAAGTGTTGCAATAGCCGCCATTCTAACATCATCACTGCTTTTGCATATAACCAATCCCTCGGAAGTATCACGCCCGGCACGTTTAGCTAAAGTAGCAAGCCCTTTTTTAAAAAAAATATCCAAACCATCGACAAAAACGCCTACGGATACATAAAATCATTTTTTCAA
>CAZJIR010000288.1:0-3405 GCA_964546095.1 uncultured Pirellulales bacterium | reverse complement strand
ATATATCCATAGCCTGCTCAATATCGCCGTCGGCTTCCTGAAGAGCTTTTTTACAATCCATCATTCCCTGTCCGCTCATTTTCCTTAGTTCCATAACCATCGCAGCCGAAATATCCGCCATTTTAATAAACTCCTATTCCTTTAATTTGTATCTCGTATCGCGTTAAAGAGAATCTCCCTGCCTGAACTCCCGTATTTGTATTACGCCAACCGGCGGCTAATTACCCAAGACCGGCTATTACGGACATGTGCCTTCCTACTTCGAATCCTGTTGCTCGGCCTGACTCTGCGGTAAAACCGAGTCTGCGGCCTGCACCGAACTTTGCTCAACAACGGATGAAGTTTTCGGTTCGCCCTCGTTGGCTCGAGCCAACACCGTCCTTCTTGAACGAACCCGCCTTGGACGCTGAGCCGGCTCCTGCTGACGAGCAGCAACCATAGTTTTTCCAATTGCCACGGCATCGGCCAATTCGTTAAGTATTAATTCAATTGCCCTGATGGAATCATCATTGGCCGGGATCGCCACATCGACTGTGTCAGGGTCAGAATCAGTATCGAGAAGACCAACGGTTGCGATATTCAGCTTTTTGGCTTCCCGCAGAGCAAGATATTCCTTTTTAGCATCGACCACAATGACAGCACCGGGCAAACGAGACATATTCCGAACACCCTGGAGATTAGCTTTTATTTTCCTCATTTCTCGTTTTAACCTTGATGCCTGCTTCTTACTCTCACTGTCAAGCGTTCCATCAATAGCCATAGCCTCCAATTGCTCCAATCTCTGCAATCGGGAACGTATGGTTCTGAAGTTTGTAAGCATTCCGCCAAGCCACCGTTGTGAAACATAATGCATTCCGCACTTGGCTGAGGCAGCCTCAGCGGCTTTTTGGGCCTGTCTTTTCGTGCCTACAAAAACAACATCCTTGCCGGAAGAAACCACCTCAGCAAGAAGTTTCTTAGCAATCAGTAACCCCTTTAAAGTTTTTTTGACATCAATAATATGAATATTGCCACGTTTTGCGAAAATAAACGGGGACATTTTCGGATTCCATCGACTCACACCATGCCCAAAATGTACCCCTGCATTTATCAGTTTCCGAGTTAGCTCTTTAGCCACAAAAAACCTCCAAACAATTTACAAAATCAAGTCTTTCTTTAGTACTAACACAGATAAATCAAGAAAACTAATGTAAATCGTACAGTATGTCAAGAACTTATGCCAAGAATTTTTTACCTGCTGAGGGCTAATTTTACCGGTCCACTATAGGTGGAAATCCTACAGTGTCACCAGAAAAAAGGGTAATTCGGCGTACATAGCTCTAATGCCGGCCGCATGGAAAGGTGGATTACGGTCTATACTTTAACAGGGCGCAAAAAGCTTGTTCGAAAACAATAACGCCTGAAAAACTCTATGAGCTGAAAATATAGAGCAATCCCCCAACACACTATATACACGTCAGTATTAAGAATTCGTGAAAGTTTTGGGTAGTGTACTAATACCAAACAGTAATTATAATATTAGGCTCGGTTTTTTTGGCCTGAACCAGGCCCGTAACGATGTTTGTTCTTTTTATCGAAACACCCGGATTTTCCTGCAGCCATTTTGTAATCTGCTCATCAAGAAAATTCATAGCGCCCGGATGAAGCTTTGTAAAGAATGTTTTCACACCTACAATTCGGTCAGCAGAGACTATTTCCCCGGTAGGCTTTTGCACAGCAGGCTTAGGAACATTAATCTTCGGCATTTCCACAGGATTGCCTCCTAATTCCAAGGGCGAATGTGAAACACCCGTCCCACCTGTATCGGGGGCGTCAATAGGGATCGGCTTATTA
Source organism: uncultured Pirellulales bacterium (assembly GCA_964546095.1). Lineage (GTDB taxonomy): Bacteria > Planctomycetota > Phycisphaerae > Sedimentisphaerales > Anaerobacaceae > NIOZ-UU13. The sequence continues at coordinate 1,572 of CAZJIR010000288.1, read as the reverse complement.
AGGTCTTCACCAAGAGGGATGGGTTCGTTGAGATTTTGACCGCCAAAATTACTGCTGTTGAAATTATCCATAGACTCTCCCTTTCTTAAAAATTAAATTCTGATAACAGCATCTGGAAACGACACGACTGACCTCTATAAACATCGGAACGATTTAACCGGACATTTAATTTGTTATATTTCTTAAGCCTTTTCAGGCTTCAGGTTCACCATTATTTTCTTCAGCCTTCGCCTTTTCAGCATCCTCTTTGGATTCTTTATTTTCAGTTTTTGCCTGAGCTTCTTCTTTTGGTTTTTCAACCTCAGCTTTATCAGATTCTTCTTTATCCTTTGGGGCGTCAGCTTTAGTCTGTTTTCCTGCTGCTTTTGCCTTTTCGGCTTCAGCTTCTTTTATGGCTTTCTCAGCAGCCTTGGTCTTTTCATCAGCCTGAGCTTTTGCTTTCTTGGCTTGTTCCTGGGCCTTTTTGGCATCCGCTATAGCTTTATCCGCGGCAGTTTTTGCTTTACCGGCAGCCTTTGATTGTGCTTCGGCCCGGGCGATTAGCTCTTGAGCCTCCGCCATTAATTGTTCAGCGTCGGCTTTGGTTTTCACCGCCTCGGTTGTCGCTTTTTGAGCCTCAGTTGTTACGCGTTCAACTTTAGTACTTGCTTGCCTGATAGCGCTTCTGGCCTGCTCTTTTTCCACATGGGCCTCATGGAGTGATTGTTCAGCCTCATGGATTTTTTGCTGCTGTTCCTCGTCGGCCTTGTCTCCAAAAATATCCTCAATAGTTTCCTGTAGACTTTCTTTAGGAGCAGACTCATGTTTTCTTCTAATTTCCTCCATCACTTCTCTTTTTGGTCTGCCGCCGGTGGAATAGGTCGGAGTCAATATGAAGACAGTCTCTACCGCTCGCTGCTCGGTATCTTCGCCGGAGAATAGAAAGCCAATCAGGGGTATATCTTTGAGTAAAGGAACGCCGCGAACGACGCCAAACTCTATGGTCTTTCTCATTCCTCCTATTATGAGACTTTCACCCGGACGAATTCGATTTTCTTTGCTCGTGATTTCCCTTTTGGTAATGATTGGTACTTGCTTTACACCATCAGGAGTATTTCTTGCACCAAGCAGGATGCTGGTTTCAAGGCCGATGGAGCCATCCGCAAAGACGTGCGGGGTGATTTCAAGCGAGTCAACTACATCTATATATTCTATTTCCGTTTGGGGAGCGTACTCGCCGACGCTAACAGGTATGAAATTAGTTACCGTTTGCAGCGGTACATGTTGAGTTGACTTAACTATTGCTGTTTTACCGTTGACGGTCTCGAGGACCGGGTTCATCAGGATTTTCAGATAACCCCTTGATTCAAGCAGGTCGACAAGGGCCGTGAATTCGTGGGAAGTGCTCAAGTATCCAATGTTAAGCCCCATTCTGGCGCGAATAAGTTCCCTCAATGAAGCTCCTGGAAATGCAGGAAGGACCTCTTCTCCTTCGTTTATTAATTGCTGAATGTCCGTTCCGAAGGGCAGGCCGCCGGGCTTCATTGCAATATCCTCACCGAATAAGTTTTCAATTGCAATAGTGGTTTCCCG
>CAZJIR010000287.1:0-4416 GCA_964546095.1 uncultured Pirellulales bacterium | reverse complement strand
AGCCCTTGGTCCATGGCCTGATGATAGTTATTTGAAATATTAGTCAATCTATTTCGAAAAAGATAAAAACAAAAACCCACGACAGAGAAAACCACCAAAACCAGGATGACATCCTGCCGGCTTGTCCAAAGAATACTACCTGATAATATTTGCTGAACGTGTATATGTCCACCCGGTGCGATTCCAACAAGAAACATAGCCGCTGCTGCAGCGATAGCGTAGGAAATGCCAATGATTGCCTCAAGTGAGATTTGAACTATTCCTCTCCTAACTATAGCATAAAAAGCAGCCATAGAAAAAACCGCAGCTAATGAGCATACGTATGAAAGCAACGAGCCACGGTGCGCCTCGAAAGCAAGATGGGCCACAATGGCACCCACGGCCGCAACCTGAGCCAAAGCAATATCAACAAATATAACCTCTCTTTTTAATACATGTATCCCCAGGTATCCCAAAATAGAACCCATTATGATACATGCAAGAAAAGGTAAACCGAGTATTTGAATCAATTGCAGCATTATTAATATCCTTTCTCACTAAATAAGGGCCTTTCGACCAAGTAAGACGCGAAGAATTATCCCACAGATAAAAAACAAACCCATAGACAAGACCAGGCTCGGACCGTAGGGCAGGTTAAAAAAATACGATGAGCAAAGGCCTATTAGACACGCTACAAAACCTGCACTCCAGCCGATTATCACAGCCCCTGCCCATTTTTTTGTAAACATAGCCGCTATAGCCGCCGGAATCATCAAAAATGCATAGGCTAACAAAACACCGGCAATGGGAACAATCAATACCGTTATAATGCCCTGAGTCGTAAACAGTAGAAAATCCCAGAATTTCTCGCTCCTTACCATCTCAGGATTCTCTGCAAGCTGTATGAACTTATGCCTGAATTTATAGTGAAAAAGAAGCAGCAGGACATACGTGACAGTGGTCACGCAGACTAACGGCCAGGTAACCCACAGCATTGCCCCGGAAAGTGTCTTTGTTACATAGGCTCCTCCACCGCGGAGCTTATCTCCTAATAAAAGCGAGGCAACCAAAGCAAGTGCATACATAATACCTATTACCGCCTCACGTGGTATAGCTCCTCCTTTCGGTTTTATCAAAGCCAACAGAAGCGCGCCGAAAAGTACCGTCACCATTGAAGCCGCATACGACTGCGCTGTGCCATATTCGATACCCAATCCTATCGCTGCAAGCGCACCGAAGGCGGCTAACTGATCGAGCACAAGGTCTGAAAATATTAAAGTCCGCCTGATTATGTGCAATCCTATATACGTATGCAGAATTAGCACCACAGCTATCAGCGCTATTTGAGCTGAAAAGAATCTTATCATTTCCGTATTCATAGTTTTAAATCGCTAATACAGACTTTCTACAAGGCCTTTCTATTTGCCGCCTTTAAAAGTTCGTCAACCCAATAGTCAAAAAGTTTAAAATAATCATCTACGCCCTCAGCACCGCCTACATACAGAGGAACAATAACCGCTTCGGCGTTTGTTCTTGTAGCCACTGTTTTTATTTTTTGCTCATCGAAATAGTTCGCAGCTAAAATAATGCCTATGTTTCTTTCCTTCATAAGATTAATCAGATTTGTCACATGTTTGGGTGAGGGTGGTATTCCCGGCCTAGGTTCTACTGTCCCCGCTTCCTCCAGGCCGAAAAGTTTCACAAAATAAATCCAGTTTTTATGATATGTGACAATTGGTTTTCCTCGTAACGGCATCATCTTTTTCATCCAGCCGCCAAGAAATTCTATCAGTGGTTTTCCCTCGAATTCCTGCTCTTGAAGGAATTGTATCAACCTGTCTTGTTCGGCAAGTCTGCAAAGAGTTTCGCCGCCTATCATCCCTACAAGCTCGGCACCAAACAAACGTTCATCCATCTCCTGATGAAATTTTTTAAGGTTACTTAAATAGATTTCTCTGCTCGCAGGGTCATTTTTAACCAGGGCAGTCGCTATATTTTGAGCAGCTATCTCCATTTTAATAGGACTGCAGGTAACGTGAGGATTACCATAAATATGAACACCGCCTTCCGCCCTCGATATCGTTACAGGCTTTTCCAGAAGCTCCATACCACTGGATGTAGATACATAACCTGCCTGACCGCTTCGAATCTTTCCATTGCCCGAATGGTCTATCACAGTTTGAACCCAAAGCTCCAGGTCCAATCCTGTCGCAACTAAAATATCAGCATTTCGCAATGCTGTAGCAAACGATGGCTTCGGGCGAATAAAATGGGCATCCTGGTCGCCTCTAACGATGGATTTTACAGAGACTCGCTCTCCACCGAGATATTCTACGAAAAACGCATAATCAGGCAACGTCGTTACGACATCCAAATGAGACTTGGCGTACACACTTGTTATTGGAAAAACCAGTAAAATTATTATAAGCAGTATCTTTTTCATATTAACTTACTCCCATCTATTAATAGCGTTCATGTTTGTGTGGACCTGCGGAGAATATTAATTGGAACCAGACGATATCTTCGGGATAATCTATCCCGTGACCATCGGAATGGTCATATTCCATCCGGAACTTTACAAATGGGCTTTGCTGCCACGTAATATATGGCCCTGCCTGCCACAGATATGAATTATTGCCTGTCACAGCCAAAGGCGATAGCGAAAGTGAGCTGGATAGATTAGCATAGCCTTTAGTATCGGGTACATAGAAGTCACCTCTGACTCCGACATCAACTGTACGTGAAATCTTGCTTTGCAGATAGCTATACAATCCCCAGGCATTGATAGTATCGGAACCCGAACCATCCGGGGCCAAAATATCCTTGTTTAACCAATAAGCCTCACTTCGCCATTCTACATTGTGATAACGCATTGCCTCGGTCGGCTCCCAAAGAATAGTTAAATCTGCACCGAGAACAGTCGTCGTTTTACCCCCATTTTGTTTTGTGCCGCCTTGTATATCCCATTCATTATTCCAACCGAAAAGGCCGCTAAGGCCCCACTCCAAATATGTATCTTTCGACAAATCCCGGTAATTCTTGTAATGCGCAAGCAAACTGGGTCTGTTTCGAGCATTATCTCCAAACAGGCGGTTGTTTGAACCATCCGTTACCTGGAACGTTAGCAGTTGTGACGCATCCCCGGCAGGCGGCATCATCCAGTCCAAACTCAGGCCGCTTTGATTCAAACCTCCGTCACCGAAAATCTGACGAAGAGCCAACGGGAAGTCAACCTGGTCTAAGCCATGTTTGTGCCATCGATTTACAACGCCAAACTGCTGGCGGAACTTGCCAAAGGTCAAATTCAAATCATCGGAAAAATTGTAAAGCGTCATATAAGCTTCGCCAAGTTCTGTCTCGTCCTCATGAAATTCAACCGCACTCTTAAACCGCGTGTACGGATCCAGCCATGATTCAAGATGCACTCCCAGATTACGGAAATTAAAATCGCTGCTTTGGTCACTGGTGGTATCCTGTCTGGTAGAGAAAAGAAAATCACCGGTAACGCTGATTTCCGGGTTCAACGTCTGCAGACTGAGACCACGAGATTTAAAAGTTGCTTCTTCGAGTTTCTTTTCCGCAGTAATCCCCTCTGCTGCCTCGGCTTTTGCTAATTCCCGCAGAGCTGCAAGTTCATCCTTGGCTTTTTGCTTACCGGTTTGAGTAGCAAGCTCATCTATTTGATTTTTCAAAGCAGCCATTTCAGCTTCGTGCTTCTTCTGCATTTCGATAATTTGCTGCTGAAGTTCCAAAACGCGAGTGTTTAATTTTTCAATAGTGTTGACACTATCTGTTTTTCCCTGCGCAAAAGTAATATTACCGAAAGTTATTAAAGCAAGCGATGTTAAAACCTTAACAAGTCTTTTCAACATCTTGTGCTCCTTAAAATGCCCATTAATTAATTCTTTTACCTGGCCTCAGACACAGGAAATTTAGCGCACCTGCCAAGTCGTCTAAGGTGTTAAGAAAATATCTACATTGGCATTTAAGAAATTAGTGGAGGCGGGCGTGGATTGAAAGATTTGGGATTGAATATCGTTACATAACTGCGAAAACAAGATTCGAAAAAATACTTGAATTGAGCAATATCATCGAGCTGTAATTCCGGCTCTGCAACATACTTACTCAGAGCTATAAGCTGCTGGCATATTGAGCAGTGCTCAGAATCATGTTCCTGCGAACGTGCATGGCCCAGCAAGTGCAATTGCAACGTTACTCCCGTAGCCATAGTAACAAAGCACACAGTTGCAAGCACAAAAACATATTTTCGAGCTGAGCGAATCAAATTATTATGCTTCAATATTCAACTTATCATTTTTTCTAAATTGTATTTAAGCGCAAGCCGGGCAAAGACCCTCAAAACGAACCTGCTGACGGCGAATAATAAAGCCTTTGTGAGGGCTTTTGGCCATAGGAAGTGTCATTCCCGTCAGGCAG
>CAZJIR010000286.1:0-4420 GCA_964546095.1 uncultured Pirellulales bacterium | reverse complement strand
TCCTTCTATACACGGTTCGCTATTAGCTACAATCTCAGCACACTAACAAACTGATAACCGCCGGTCAAGTATAAAGACTATTGACCAATAGTGCCATTTTTGTTAACCTGACTGCTCTTGAAATGGATTTTTACTTGTTTTCAACCTGTTTATTGCGCTTGTAGATGGCGAATATACATTCTTAAAATTTAAGATTGTCTAAACATATCGGCAGTGACAAAAGGTGTTCGCAATGCAAATCGATTGCTTGGTTATGGGTGCGTATGAAACTAACTGCTATATTCTTCGCAGTAGTGAAACGGCTGAAGATTGTCTGATTGTTGACCCCGGATTGGGGCCGGGACGGTTAATAGAATATCTTCGGGAACAAAAATTAAATCCTGTGGCGATAGTTCTTACTCACGGCCATATAGACCACATTGCAGGCGTGGCTGCATTGCGGGAAGAATTTCCAGATATAAAAGTTTATATTCACAAACTCGATGCCGAGATGCTCACGGAACCTTATGCTAATCTATCCGCTATGGCTGGAGGGGCCTTTAGCGTTGAGCCGGCTGATTTTTCATTAGATGAGCAGGATGTGATTGAACAGGCCGGCGTTAAGCTTAGTGTTCTTCATACCCCCGGCCATACGCCGGGCGGTATCTGCCTGTATTCGAAAGCTGAAGGAATCGTCTTTTCGGATGATGTTCTGTTTGCCGAATCAATTGGACGAACGGATTTTCCAAATGGCAGTATGAAGCAGTTGTTAGGCAGTGTGAAGGAAAAGCTGTTTACTCTGCCGGATGAAACAAGGGTTTATCCCGGCCACGGCCCGGTTACCACAATAGCCCACGAAAAAGCACACAATCCGTTTCTAAGATAATCTCTTTTAAACTCATCTAAAATCTGGTGAAAAGCGAGTGCAATTGCTTCTTTAGATTAGAATTTGTCTTGACGCTGACAGGCTAATTTGGTATAGATATACATAGCAGACATTATACTATTGTAGATGTTTGTTTGCCGGGTTTGATACACCGGTACACGGTATTTGGGGTTTTTCCAAATAGAGGGGAGTTCTTGTATGGGCCCCGTAGTTTTGACGAGTCTTTTATGCCTCGAAAGTAAGGATTTTGCATTTCAATTAGTGACCATTTTTTTAGGAGGACTATTATGTGTAAGAAATTGATTTGTTTGACTTCTTTTATTTTTATATTGGGCATAGCAGGTAGTGCCTGTGCTGACCTCGTGGCTCACTGGGGATTTGATGAGGGTTCCGGCGATACCGCCTTTGACTCGAGCGGCAATGGAAACGACGGTACCCTCAACGGCGGTATCGAATGGGTGGTCGGCAGGATAGGCGGCGCGCTGGAGTTCAATGGTTCTAATAGTAACGTTGAGGCTCCACATATTCCGTTTAATGAGCAAAGTTTCACTATCACGATGTGGATTAATCCGGTGTTGTATACCGGTGAGCAGGTAGTCTTTTCCCAAACCCAGACGGCAGCGACGAACACGGATATGCATTTTCGGCTCGGAGGACCCGGTAGTGGAAATGTGCCTCCCGGTGGTGTTCGCATGGCTTTCTATGCTAATGACCTTGATACAGATGGCGGTATTATCGAAGACGAGACGTGGTACCATATAACTTTCTGGTACGATTATGAGAATACGACCAGAAGGATTTACATTGATGGTGTACAGGAAGCTGAAGATCAACCTGGTTCTGGGTATATGGGAACAACAGGTAGTACAGTTATTGGTTCATGGGGTGGTGGTCAGTGGTTTATGGGTATTATTGACGATGTACAGGTTTATAATCACGCGCTAACACAGGGCGAAATTCTGGCCGTTATAGAAGGTAGTAAAGGATATCCGTATGCCTTGGGCCCCATTCCGGAAGATGGTGCTCTGCATCCCGAAACGTGGGTGAGCGTTGGTTGGGTACCGGGAGACTTTGCGACCTCGCACGATGTGTACTTCGGTGAAAATTTTGATGATGTTAACGAGGCGACCCCGGAGTCGGATGTTTTCCAGGGCAATCAGACTGATGATTTTTTTGTTGCCGGCTTTACAGGATTTGCTTATCCGGATGGCCTTGTCCCCGGTACAGCTTATTACTGGCGAGTCGATGAGGTCAATGAAGCGGACCCGAATAGTCCATGGAAAGGCCCTGTCTGGAGCTTTTTCGTTCCCCCCAGGACCGCCTACAATTCCTCCCCGCCCGATGGTGCTTTCTTTGTTAGTCCGGATACGGCCTTGAGCTGGGACATCGGTTTTGGTGCAAGAGTGCACTATTTATACTTCGGTGAAAATTATGCCGACGTAGAGGCCGGTACGACAGATACTGATATAGGGTCTATGGCAGCTACAGAATATACTCCCGATACCCTTGAATTAGAGAAGACTTACTATTGGCGGGTAGATGAGTTCGATGGAGCCGAAACAATTACAGGTGAAGTTTTGAGCTTTACAGTTACAAGCGGTGGCGGTGGTATCAGAGGTGACTACTACAGGGGTATGAATTTGACTAATCTTGTGCTGACTCGCATAGACCCTGACATCAACTTCAATTGGGGTGACCCCGGCTCACCGGATGAAACATTAGTTGGCGATGATAACTTCTCGGTCAGATGGACAGGCGAGATAGGAGCGCAATTTACCGAGACCTACACCTTCTATACCAATACAGATGATGGTGCACGTTTATGGGTTGATGGCCAACAGCTTGTCGACGACTGGAATGACCAGTCGCCCACCGAGAATAACGGGACGATAGACCTTGTCGGAGGACAGACATACAGCATTATAATGGAGTATTATGAAAACACCGGTGGTGCGGTTGCAGAACTTCGCTGGTCGAGTCCGTCCACGCCTAAGCAGCTTATTCCAACGTACGTCCTGTCGCCGCCTGTGAAAGCAAGCAGTCCGAATCCACCTAATGGTGCGGTGGATGTGAAGCAAACACCAATTCTTAAGTGGGGTGCTGGAGATAGTGCCCTTTCGCACGAGGTTTATTTCGGCACTGATGCGGAAGCTGTGGCTAACGCTACCACAGGTTCGCCTGAATACAAAGGCTCCAGAGATGTTGGTTCTGAAAGCTATGACCCCGGACGACTCGAATGGGATACAATATACTATTGGCGCGTCGATGAAATTAATGACCTCAATCCCGAAAGTCCATGGAAGGGAAATCTCTGGAGCTTTACGACGGCCAACTTCCTTATCGTGGACAATTTCGAGGATTACAATGACTACGCACCTGACAGGATATTTGACATATGGATAGATGGCTATGGTACTACGACAAACGGCTCCACGGCAGGTTATCCCGAACCGGACTTTACTCAGGGGGAACATTTTGTCGAGACTTCGATTATTCACAGCGGCGCTCAGGCGATGCCGTATTTCTACGATAATACTTCGGCCAGAAACTCTGAAGCAACTTTAACTCTGACCTCTCCAACCAACTGGACAGAGAAAGACGTTAACACGCTGACGATTTGGTACATGGGCAATCCTTCCGGCTTAGTGGAAGACCCGGCCGGAACTTATACGGTGGTTGCTTCCGGTGCTGATATCTGGGATTCGGCTGATGAGTTCCGTTATGTCTTCAGGCAACTAACCGGCGATGGCGAAATCATCGCCAAAGTTGAAAGCATAGAGAATACTGACGGCTCTGACGGCTGGGCCAAGGCTGGCGTTATGATTCGAGACACACTCGATCCCGGCTCCAGGCATGCATTCTGCTGCATGTCATCGGCTAATGGCAAATCTTTCCAGAACCGGCCGCTCACAGGTCAGATTTCATACAATTCCAACACTTCTGGTTTTCAGGCGCCTTACTGGGTTAGGTTGGTTCGCCAGGGCAACTCATTTACGGGCTATCATTCTGCTGATGGCGTGAATTGGGAACTCCAGGCTGCAAGTGACGAAACGGAGAATCCGGCAGGTATCACGATGCCGACAAATGTCTATATAGGTCTGGCGGTAACCAGCCATAATGCCGATGAGATGTGCACGGCTGTGTTCTCCAATGTCCAGACAACCGGTTCGGTTACTCCAATGACGTGGATGCAACAGGCCATAGGTGTCGATATGCCAAGCAACGATGCCGAGCCGATGTATGTAGTTCTCGATGGCAGTGCTATTGTCTATAACGATAATCCGAACGCAGCGTTGATAACTGAGTGGACCGAATGGAATATTGACCTGCAGAAGTTTGCAGACCAGGGTATCAATCTTACCAATGTCAGTTCGATAGGTATTGGTTTCGGTGACAGGAGCAATCCGCAACTTGGCGGTTCAGGTTTGGTGTACTTCGACGATATTCGTCTGTATCCGCCGCCACCAGAGATAGTGCCGATGGTTGTTGAAAATCCCAGTTTTGAGCTGCCCGGCACTGAGAAAATCAAGGGTTGGAACGGTGAAGGTGTCGGAG
>CAZJIR010000285.1:0-4460 GCA_964546095.1 uncultured Pirellulales bacterium | reverse complement strand
GCCGCAGGATTTACAGGCCTCGGGATCGATCTCATACCGGAACAGGCCGCGACATTCTTTTGCCGGACAGCGGCGGTCTAAAATGTGTGCATCGTATTCATCGCGGAAGTAGCGTATGGTGGAGATAACGGGATTTGCAGCAGTTTTCCCAAGGGCGCACAAAGCTGTTCCCTCCAGGAGCTCAGCTAACTGTTCAAGTTTCTCCACTTCATCAACTTCTCCTTCTCCCTTGGTTATACGCTCGAGAATATGCAGCATCTGGGACAAACCTTCCCGGCAAGGGGTGCATTTGCCACAGGATTCTTTTTGAAGAAAATCGGTGAAGTACTTCGCGACCTTTACCATACAGGTATTCTCGTCCATTACAATCATACCACCAGAGCCCATCATGGAACCAAGCTTGGTCAGTTCGTCAAAGTCTACACGAGTATCCAGGTGTTCGGCAGGTATACAGCCACCGGATGGGCCTCCTGTCTGAACTGCCTTGAAGCGCTTGCCATCGCGTATTCCCCCGCCGATTTCGTCGATAATACGCCGCAGTGTGATGCCCATGGGGACCTCGACCAGTCCGGTATTTACCACGTTTCCAACCAGGCTGAATACCTTTGTCCCTTTAGACTTTTCAGTTCCGATACCGGCGAACCAATCCCCACCCCTTTTTATGATTTGTGGTATGTTGGCCCATGTTTCCACGTTATTAAGATTGGTAGGCTTGCCCCGAAAACCACTTTCCACCGTATGGACGTATTTTGCTCTGGGTTCACCTGCGCGACCTTCCAGCGAGGCCATTAGTGCCGTAGACTCGCCACAGACGAACGCGCCACCACCACGGTTAATCCGGATATCGAAAGAAAACGAACTGCCCAATATATTCTGACCCAGTAATCCCATTTCCCGGGCTTGTGAAATCGCAATTTTCAGGTGCTCCACAGCCATGGGATACTCATTGCGGACGTAGATATAACCATGCTCTGACCCAATGGCATATGCGCCGATGAGCATGCCTTCAATGACAGAGTGAGGATTGCCTTCCATAATGGAACGGTCCATGAAAGCCCCGGGGTCGCCCTCATCGCCATTGCAGATGACATATTTGGGAGAACCTTCAGCTTCACGACAGGAACGCCATTTTCGTGCGGTCGGGAAGCCACCGCCGCCACGGCCCCTCAGGCCAGCTACTTCTACTTCCGAGATTACCTCTTCGGGCGTCATCGATGATATTACCTTCGCAAGGGCGCTGTATCCTCCTTCTATGATGTAGTCGGAGATTTTGGTAGGGTCAATATGGCCGTTACCGACCAGTACGATGCGTTCCTGAACCTTGTAGAAAGGTATTTCATCCGCTCTCTCGGCCTTTTTCCCTGTGTTATGGTCTTCGTATAGCAGTCTCTGAACGACTCTTCCTCCGAGCACGGTTTCTCGGAAGATTTCAGCCACGTCAGGCTCTTCAACCTGTTGGTAAAAGATTTCACCGGGCTCAACCACTACAATAGGGCCACGTTCACAGAATCCGTGGCAACCGACGCATTTTGCTTCGACTTGAATGTTCTGGCCCGACCTCTTAGCGGCCTCGCAGAATAGTTCGTAAAGCCTGCGCGAACCCTTGGCGGCACAACCTGTACCGATGCACACTCTCACCACTTTGGAGGCGTGGTCAGAACGGTTATGGAATGCCTGCACAAAACGTTCGATATCGGTAGTACTGGTGAATTTGGTGGAGGTCCTAATCACGTTACAGCCTCCTTTGTACTTGTGTCTGTGGATTCTTCGGCTGGCTGAAGACCGTTCAGAATTTCAAGTGCTGATTCCGGGTTAACACTATCATAGTATTTCCCGTCTACAACCATCACTGGCGCAAGGGCACATGCGCCTACACAGTTGACGGCGTTAAAGCTGAATAAACGGTCGCGGGTTGTACCGCCCGGCTCAACATGGAATTCCCGACAGATAGCTTCAGATATTCCGGGCGCTCCCTTAAGGTAACATACCGTGCCCATACATAACGTTACCTCGTGCGCCCCCTTCGGTGCAAGGCGGAACGATGAATAGAATGTCGCCACCGCATACAGGCGGCTCATTGGAACATTAAGTCGTCCTCCCAGGTGCTGCAGGTGCTCTGCCGGCAAATAGCCACATTCGGACTGTAAGTCCTGCATCATGGGTATGAGCATCCCGGTGTCTTCATCATAACGTTTAATTATCTGTTCTATAAGCTCCTTATCTTGGGGCATATTTACTGTTTCCTAAAGTTGTTGGTTATTAATATAAATATTTATTCCGTTCAAAACCCCGTTTACTGCCAATATACTTTTTACTTGTTTAATGCCTTAATTTACCCCATTTTGCTTGAATGGTGGCTAAATAGTTTCGATAGTTACTTCCTTGCCTCTTTTCCGAAGTTCCTCGGCAATCTCCCGCACTACAGCCAACTTCATACCTAATTGTCGGGGCAGGTCGGGATTTTGATGGGCCGGATTAACGCTCAGGCCCACCATGAAATGGATATGGTCAACATCCAGACATAGACGAACCAGTGACGAGGACCCATCTGCATCGAATTTTACCGTCTCTTTATCTGCACCCGCATGCAAGAGTTCATTAGCTTTGGTGAGGGTCAAAATTCCCTCAGTTGTAAGGTCAACACCTTCCACTATAGCCAATGGAGGGACATCTTGCTTTGCCGTAGCCAGATCGACTTCCAATGGTTTGTTACCCATATAATGGGCGACAATTTTTGCCGTGGTTCCTCCACAAACCACCAGAAGTCCGCGACTTTGTCTGAACTTTGTGACGATTGCTTCGTCGGCGTTCCTATCTACAGGCGGGCCCGTAAGCACAGTGGCTACAAGCTTGTGCCGGGCCTTTATAACGGCTACACTCACATCGTCTCCAGGCCTGTTGCAATATAAGTCACAGACGGCCTGGGCAAGCTTATCGGCGAGTTCCTGGGCTGAAAGGTCTGGATGAGAGTGTTCGCTAAGGAAGCTTACAATCTGGTCCAAACCCCACCCAAGAGGATAAAGTCCACCTATACCGGCATTTACCACACCATCGGAGACAAAGACAATCCAATCTCCCCTTTTTAGTTGTAATTCTGATTCGCGAATAGTCTTTTTCTCAATTTGACGCTCCTTGTAGGGCACGGTAACAAATTTTCGCTCTCGCAACAGAATAAACTGTGGTGTGTCGAACTCTACTACCCGTGCGCGCCCATCGCGAAAAAATTGCCCGATAGCAAATGTACTATAAGCGAGCTTTCGGACATCACATACAGGCAGTGTCTTACCTAATGTCTCCACAACTTCGCTCAGAGACAGCTCATTTTCCATTAAATGCATAACGATTCGCGTAGTCAGGATAGACAGAATATTGGCCTTAACCCCGCTCCCGAGACCATCAGAAAGGGCAAGAGTGACGTAATCCGAATGACGGGCAACAGCTACATTATCCCCACAGAGTTCTTCGCCGTGTTTTTGAAATTGTTTTATACCCCACTCGTAAAATATCCTCATCGTTGGCTTTCTTCCTCATATAGGGACATAAGTTTCATTAGAAGCACCTTTGTCTCTGCTGTTGTCTCACCCAGAAGTTTCGCTATTTCTTGTGCTGTTTGCATTTGCCTTGAAATTACTTCCTGCGCTCGTTTCAGTGTCTGTGCCTTCAGATCAATGAAGTCCTTTCTGGCTTTTTCCTCCTCCGAGATGTCGATGAAGATGCCACAGTAGAGGTCCTTGCCCTCGATAGGAAAAATGCCCACGCGGTAGCTGACTTCGTGCTCAGGAATACTCTCTTTGACCATGAGTAAACCGCCCGCAGCGATAGCACGTTCGAAGCAATCAGAGTGGACGAATTTCCTGGCCAATTGGCCTAAAAGCTCGTCATCACCACATTGGAACATAGTTCGAAAAGCTGGATTTACGAAACGGATGTGCGTCTCTCTGTCCACCAAAAGAACTCCGTTGGGTGTGTGCTGTAATATTGCGCTTGTATGCGCGGCTACTTTTTCTTCGGGAAGTTCCAAGGTAAATTCTCCTTTAACCGGAATCCTCTGTAGACTGCTCAGGTGCCTTTTCCCTGAGAAGCCCCAACACTTTTTTTTGGAACACTTCGGTCCCATCTTCTACGCTGGAGCTGCTGAAAGTCTCATCGTTAATCTGCCAATTAATCCCCTCGCCACAGTGTTCCATGCAGAATGAGCCCTTTAACTCGACCTTGTCCTCAAGACCCTCTTTTTTTAGAAAGTCATTGAAACGAGCTATCATCTCCCGGGCACCTTTGATGTGGCACGAACTGCCTACACATACGGTTACAGTAATCATTGATTATTCTCTTTTTGCTTTTCTTTGTTTTTATTTTTTTGAGTTGATGAGACAAGCTCCCTGGCGGCGAGCCGGCGCTTGTGCGTTGCCAATTCCTTTTCGTCAACTAATTTCAATGCGCCGGTGGGACAGGCCTCAACA
>CAZJIR010000284.1:0-4469 GCA_964546095.1 uncultured Pirellulales bacterium | reverse complement strand
AGGCATAATGTTGAGATTGTATTCCTTTGCTAATTTTATATAGACTTTATTGACTTCAGGATTCCAGCTGGAACAGCCCATATGGCAGGTCAGGTGACTAACGTGGGGCACCTTGCGTTTGGCCAACTCAATCTGTGCGCGCATTTCTTTTTCAATCTCTTCGATTTTCCAGTTTGCATCTTTCAAAGCCGTACCTTGCGGCATGTCCTTCCGCTGCCATATCGTAGGATAGAAATAACCATCCGCATCCGTCAGGCTGGGGGTCTGTGTCAAAGGGCGCCATTTGCAATTTTCCCATTCGCTGGTCAGGGCCAGATGAATGCTGACATCCAGTCCCGGATTTTCATTAAGCAGCTTGACAGCTTCAGGAAACCAGGGACAGGGAACCATTAGCTCCACAGTTCTCATGATTCCTTCCTTATAAGACCGGAAGCATGCCATATTGGCGGTGTGACAAGACCCAATATCATCTCCGCGTATTATCAAATAGATACTTTTATCCTGTTCTTCACGTTGAGCATATAGGCAGTTCCAATCCCCGGCGTGAATAATCGACAGAAATAAACCAAGCAGCAAAACATATCGATATTTCATTCTTGAATCCTCTCAAAAAAACATTTTCACATAATGTATTAATACTTGTCCTGATTTAAGGCTTTTTATTATCAACTTTTATGCAATTGGCAAAATCAGAGCTAACAAAAATTAGACGAGGGCCGCATCATGACCTGCCTGAGAATATCTATTTAGACAGACATAAAGCCTTCATTTATCATTGTCTGCCTGATTCGTTCTTTAGCTTCGTCAGTAATACCCTGAAGCGGATGCCGCGGCATGCCTGCCTTAAATCCGGTAATATCCATAGCAGCCTTAACGCCTGCTACGCCCCATGCGCCTGAAACAGCCTGATTAAGCCGGATAAACCTGCAGTTAAGCTCTTTGGCATCATCGTATCTGCCCTGTGTAAAAAGTTGATACAGTTCACAGCAAGGCCCAGGCAATGCATTAGCGAGGGACAGCACACCACCAGTAGCTCCCAAATGGAGAGAGGTATAAAAGAAATTCGCAGAGCCGGCAAGCACATGAAAATTTTCTGCAGGGTCCAGGCAAGCGAGGAGCCCGGCCGGTCCTACCGGAGAGGAATTTTTCATACCGACAATGTTGGGATGCTTTGAAAGTTCAAGGACAATTTTTGGTGGTATTACCACTCCGTCCGTAAAACCCGGCGCGTTATAGAGTAATACGGGAATATTGATTGAATCGGCGATTCGCTCGTAATAAGCTTTTAATGTGGCACCATTGATTCGTTTGGCGAAATAACTCGGAGTAAGGATGCTCACATAGTGAAAACCCATATCAGATGCCAATTTTGATTTTTCGATTGTTTGTTTGGTGGATTCGCAGCCGGTGCCGACCAAAACCACCTTGTCGCCTTTCTCCTGACTGAAAATTTCGAGAACATGAATCTGTTCTTTGTCGGTAAGGCTCCTGAATTCTCCATTCGAACCCAGTGCGAGGTAACCGGTAAGGTTAGTCTTGTTTAGTTTTTGTAAGTTGAACCTCAGGTCATCGAGCGCAAGCTCATCGTTCTGAAAAGGAGTTACCACAGGAGCAAAGACCCCTGAGAGTTTCTTCTGTTTTTGTCCCATAGTCCTAACTTTATAGCAATATGAATATTACAATTTAATAATCTCTCATCTTTTTGACAAGGTTTCTTTGACGGCCTTCAATGTTTCTATAATTGCGTCGACGTCGAATACGCGACCACCCTGAGTGCCTCCACCGATGTCCTGCATAGTAGCCTACAAGCGAGTGTCGTTCGGAAGATTTGGATGAGCGGCCAGGTCAGGCCGCGATGGGCGTTCAGCAAATATTTGCACGCCGAGTTCGGCACTTCTTTCGTTCGGCTTAGAGTCGGCATCTCCAATCAAATCAACGCTTCCTTCCATATTATTACAATCGATGATAAGTTGAATGAGGTTTCCATCCAGCACTTTTCCAATCGCGTCGCCTGCTAATGCTTCCGGTGCTATGTGTCCGATACATGCACCGGTACTTACGCTGCTGAACCAACCATCGGTAAGAACAGCAACATCTTTTCCCCAGGAAAGATGTTTCAATGCACCTGTCACCTGCAGTATTTTCTCCATGCCGCCTGCACAGATAAGTACAATGACGTCGCCAGGCTTAACGGTACCTTCTTTTATGGCCTGGATAACGAACATAAAGATTGTAAGATTGAGTGACCTAACTAATTAGGTTTCGTTGTTTTATATATTTTTGCAGATTAAAACCACACTTAAAACAGTGTTGTTTTTTTTCGTCCCAAATAATATACTGAGCGTTACAAGCCGGGCACTTCTTAAAGACTAAATTTGCACAGATTTCTGGATTTCTGACTAAGGCCCTAATCATATGTGTTTGCTCACTTGGCATTTTACACACTCCTCCCAAAAAGCAGGACCGCCGGATTCGGCCATTCAAGTTACCCATCATTACTTAAATCAAAGGGATTCTATGCGGATTTTTATCCTGAATGTTGTCTATACTCTATATGGCTCATGGACATTATTAACAGGCAGTATTGCTCATTTGAACTCCTCCCACGATACGATTTTCGCTTGGAAAAAAATAATGCTCCAATCTTTTGGCATATCGGCTGTTTATGGGGCGGATTTTACGTAATTGGCCGGTTTTCAGACGAAGTTGATTATATTGGTGATATATCCTTTGCGTTACAAATCCATACGAGCATCACGTCGAGAAATATTTTTTAACAATCTGATGTTTAAAGTGAGAAGCAAGATAAGACTGTAGCTTTATATTAATAGGTGCACGACGATATGTTCGTCAACAGTTGTTGCGATGACTTCCTTTTTTGAGTCCGGTTCACTTTTATGTCTTTGAATATGGTGCCAGACAAACGTCCTATAAGTTCTTATCTGCGACCACACAGTTTCCAACCAATTTTTCGGTTTTTCACTCCTTATTAGTTTTCATATTGAATTCATGACAAGATTGTGTATAACTTATTTGGGGGATAGAACTTAAGGATGGAACAGCATGCAGAAATATAAATTTCAACTATTTACAACTATCCAAGGCTTTATAATAATGATAGAGGAAAAAGCAGCAATATAAAAAATGTGATTTCGTTTGTTTTTTCTTTACATTTCACATCTTTTTTGGGATAATATACATTCTGGTACGGAGGGCCCATTAAAAGGATATTTGGGTAAGAAAGGAACAACTGGCGTGACATTTCTTCCATAAATGTGGTTTATATTAAGTGGGTAATTGAGCGTGGGGAAAGAATTTTGTTTCTTCCCGGAGGGGAGGAGACTTAGCTGCGTAAAGTCAAGCAAGTTTTTATCTTTCTCTTCGATAAAGACTGGAATTATTATTATGGATTTTAAGGAGGATACAAATGATTTTATCGAGAAGTGTAGCGATCTTAACAGTGACATTTTTATTGTTCATGGCGACACCATGTCTTGCTCAAACCCAAGCACAACAAGAGAGAAAAGCTGAATTAGAACGGGTTTTAGAAAAACTAAGAGAAAAAGCAGAAGACAAAACATCTTCGGCTGAATTGACTTTCCCCGAGGATACTAGTCAACGGTTTTTGGTTAAGGAACTACGGATAAGCGGCAACGACCTAATCTCAACAGCAAAGTTGCTGGAAAACCTGCCTTTGGTATATACGCTTACTGTGCAGAAAGATGACACTACTGTTGAGCAAATCTACGATTTCCGAGTTTTGCATGATGTAATTCTAAATCCAGGTCAGGAACGCGAAGTTTCACTAAAAACAATACAAGGCTTAACCAAGTATGTCTTGTCAGTGTATCAGGATAAAGGTTATGCTGGCATATATGTGTATATTCCGGCAGAAGCAGTTCAGGAAACAGCTTTAGTAGATAAAATCCTTCCTATAGAAGTTCTGGAAGGCAAGATAGCAAAGATTGCCGTGGAGAAATATGATTTTGAACGCCAAAATGTTGAAAAAGGTTTTTTGAACGACTCCGTACTTGAATCATGGTCACCTTTAAAAGAGGGCGAGGCAATCCAAAAGAATAAATTGGATAATTTTGTTAGGTTGCTCAATCTTAATCCTGACAGATATATTTCTGCCGTTATCTCGAGAAGTGCTGAGCCTAATGCTTTGAATCTAACGTACGATGTTTATGAAGCAAGTCCTTGGCACTGGTATTTGCAGGTAGATAATTCCGGCACAGACGAACGATAATGGAGTCCGAGAGTGGGTGTAATAAATACTAATCTTACAGGTATTGACGATAGATTTTCTGCCATGTACCAAGCTCCATGGGAATCAGGTATAGATGACAACTACGCATTATTTGGAAGCTATGATTTACCCGTTCTTACGCCTCGGCTTCGATTTAATTTCTATGGCGGGTACAGTGAGTTCGACGTGACGCCGCAGGGAGGTCCATTTAATTTCCTTG
>CAZJIR010000283.1:0-4513 GCA_964546095.1 uncultured Pirellulales bacterium | reverse complement strand
AGCAGGACATTGCTATGGATGAATTACTGAAGGCTTTGCAGGCTGATTTTGAGGGATACGAACGCCTGCAGCGAACGCTGCTATATGATACACCGAAATACGGCAATGATAATGATTACGCAGATAGTATTACAGAAGAAATATTCGATGCTTATTATGATTTACTCAACGGCCGTCCGAATACTAAGGGCGGAAAGTATCGTGTGAACTTGCTTCCTACAACGGTACATATCTATTTCGGCTCTGTAGTAGGTGCGCTACCCAACGGCAGAAAAGCAAGGGAACCGGTCTCTGAGGGTATCTCTCCCACTCAAGGTTCCGATACCAAGGGTCCAACCGCCGTTATCAAGTCGGCAGCTAGAATCGACCACGCCCGCACTGGTGGAACCCTTTTGAATATGAAATTCAGTCCACACTTGCTCGAAGGTGAAGGTGTCGATAAGCTTGTTCATCTCATCAGGTCCTACTTCAAACTCGATGGCCACCATATGCAGTTCAATGTTATTGGAGCCGAGACTCTCCGGCAGGCCCAGCAAAATCCTGAGCGACATCGTGACCTGATTGTAAGGGTTGCCGGTTACAGTGATTACTTTGTGGATGTAGGCCGAGACCTGCAAAATGAAATAATTGCTCGGACCGAGCAGCAAGTTTTATGAAGTCTGGGGGAATTCATCGGTTATAAAATGGAGATTTGCAATGAAAAAAAATATAGCCTTAGTGACATTGTTTACATTATTTCTTTTTCTTTCAGGTTGTGGGCACACTGCAAATGAAACACAGTTAAAACAGTTCATCGAAATGCATGTTGAAAAAGTTGACCCCTTAACAACACAGGCAAATCTTGCCTATTGGGACGCTTCCACAACGGGTAAATCGGAAGATTACGATAAGCTTAAGCAATTACAGCTTAAGATTCGGCAAATCTACAGCGACCCTCAAGAGTACGCCGTGCTCAAAGATATGAAGGAATCAGGACAAATCAGGGACGCCAGACTCACCCGGCAACTGGATAAATTATATTATGCTTATCTGAAGAACCAGATTGAGCCGGAGCTATTGGAAAAGCTTAATAATTCGGACAATAGAGTTCAGGAGAAGTACAACACTTTTCGCGGCACCATAGAAGGTAAAAAGGTCACCATGAGTGACATTTATACAATCTTAACAACGGAAAAAGACTCCCGGAAAAGAGAGCTTGCCTGGAGAGCGAGCAAACAGGTTGGAGACGCGATTGTTAATGACCTTATCGAATTGGTTAAGCTGCGGAACCAGGCGGCTCAAAAGGTTGGTTTCGACAATTATCACACTCTTTCTATAGTTACCAGTGAGCAGAGTGTGGAAGAACTCGACCGCATCTTCGATGAGCTTTATGCATTAACCACCGAATCTTTTGCAATATTGAAGAAAGAGTTAGACCAGATATTAGCAGAAAGTTATAGCATTGCTCCCGGGGATTTAATGCCCTGGCACTATCATGACCCATTCTTTCAAAGAACTCCTATGGTTTATGACCTGGATTTGGACATCTATTATAAGGACAGGGACGTTAAGGAATTGGCTGAAAAATATTACGCCGGTGTCGGTCTGCCTGTGGATGATATTCTCGCCAGAAGTGATTTATATGACCGTGAAGGTAAATATCCACATGCTTTCAGCTTTGAGGCAGACCGCCATGGAGATGTTCGTGTTTTATGTAACCTTCAAAATACCGAACGCTGGATGGAGACCGTATTACACGAACTGGGCCATGCGGTTTACAGCAAATACCATGATAGAAAGGAACCCTGGCTGCTGAGGGAGCCGGCTCATAGTTTCACTACCGAAGCCGTAGCGATGTTCTTCGGACGCCTGAGCCGGAACGCCGCCTGGATGCAGCAAATGTTGGATTTGTCAGACGAGCAGCGCATGAAGATTGAGAAAGTAAGCGAAAAGTATCTACAGTTTCAGCAGGTGCTTGTTGCTCGTTGGATTATGGTTATGTATAACTTTGAAAAGCAACTTTATGCAAATCCTGACCAGGACCTTAATACACTATGGTGGGATTTGGTTGAGAAATATCAGTTCGTCAAGAGGCCCCCCGGGCCTGTTGATGCCGGCTGGGCATCCAAACTTCATTTCACCATCGCGCCCTGCTATTATCACAACTATTTATTGGGTGAACTATTGGCATCCCAACTGCATAGCCACATTGTTCATGAAGTTTTAATGCTCGAATCGGATGAAGGTGTCAGTTATGTTGGCCGGAAAAAAGTGGGAAATTTCTTACGCGAAAAGGTTTTAGCCCCTGGAGCACTTTATCATTGGAACGAAATGATTACGCGGGCAACCGGAGAACCACTAACGCCGAAATACTTTGTTAAGCAATTTGTTAAATGAGAGAGTCGTGACTTATCTAATCGCTATATTCGTCTATTTATTTGCGCTGACCGGTATCGGAATTTATAAGTCCCGACAAATCAAAACACAGGCCGATTTCTCAGTAGCGGGCAGGACTCTTTCTCCGTGGGTTCTGGTTTGTACTATGCTGGCCTGTTGGATTGGCACAGGTTCGATTGTAGGCAACGCCGGAAAGGCCTATGAGACAGGATTAGCCGCTCTAATCCTTCCTGTCGGCAGTGTTATTGGGATGATTATTCTGACCCGGATAGCAGGGAAGGCACGCAGCTATGAAGTATATTCGGTGCCTGAAATCATCGGGACGCGCTATGGCCAGGTGGCCCGGCTGTTGGCCGTGATTGCTCTGGTGATAGCATATATGGTGATTGTGAGCTATCAGTTCAATGCGGGCGGCATGGTACTGGAAGTTATTCTGAGTGACCCGGGTGGAAAGCCTCTTATATCTGCCCAGTATGCGACTATCATCGCAGCTGTATTCATAATTACTTACACTATCCTGGCGGGGCTTATGAGCCTTGCTTATACGGACATAGTTACCGGCATTGTTATAACCGTAACCCTGATTATTGCCTTTCCGGTTTTATGGTTCAGGGCCGGTGGTTGGAGCGGTATGGAAGCTGCTTTTACAGCAATGGGTGACAAACCTCATCACATGCAGTTCTGGGGCGTTTACAGCAAGACCGAGGTAATAAATTTTTGCCTGCCTGTATTCCTTCTTATTATGGGTGACGCTAATCAGTATCAAAGGTTCTTTGCAAGTAAGGATGCGAAAGGTGCGAAAACCGCCGTCAGCTTCATGATATTGGCGGTATTAGTTGTCGAGAGTCTAATCATCTTAGAAGCGTGGATATGTTCGAGCATGATACCGAATGCCGAATATGGAAAGTACGTGCTTATCTACGCGGCAAAACAATTCATGCCCCAAATATTGGGCATCTTGTTTATGATAACTGTTGTAGGTATTATTATCTCCACGGCTGATTCCTTCTTGTTAGTTCCGGCCACCTGTGTCATTCGTGACATATACATGAACTATATCAATCCCAAAGCAAGTGAAAAGAGAGTTATCTTTCTCAGCAGATTGATGGTATTAACGTTTGGCATAATCGCCTATCTGGTTTCGCTTGCGTTTGCTGAATCAACAACTGTGTTTGAAAAAGCGCTCTATGCTTTTACAATTTATGGTTCTTCAATTACTCCTTGCCTGGTTGCTGCGCTGTTCTGGAAGGGCGCTACCAAACAGGGTGCTATCGCCTCAATCATTTCAGGAACAGTAATGGCTTTGGCCTGGGAAGAAATGAGCTTTATAAAAGACTCCCTGCCGGCTTACCTCTCGGACCTGGATGCGGTATTGCCGGCAATCACCCTGTCGGTGTTGGCTTTGATTGTTGTCAGCCTGTTAACTAAGAAGAGACAAATCTCTAACGAGAACTAAGAAATGTTTCCAGTAAATGAGTATATCGAAAGAAGACGCCTTTTAAAAGAACAGGTTAAATCGGGATTAATTCTTTTTTTAGGTAATGAAGAAAGCCCGATAAACTTCAAGGACAATCAGTATTCTTTTAGACAGGATAGTTCATTTCTCTATTTTTTCGGGCTCGATTGTCCATCTCTGGCCGCAATTATCGACGTTGACCAGGATAAAGAAGTAGTATTCGGTAATGACTTGACGGTTGATGACATTATATGGACGGGACCTCAACCGGCCTTGAGTGAAAGATGCAGGGAAGTTGGAGTCCACGAAACCGCCGGCCTTGATAAGTTGCAGGTCACATTAGAGAATGCTGTTCAGCAAGGTAAAGAAATCCATTTTCTTCCACAGTACAGGGCGGAAAATATTCTGAAAATCGAAAGATTATTGCAAATACATCCAACCGCAATCCATGACCATGTTTCAGAAACTTTAATACGAGTTGTAGTAGCGCAAAGGTCTTTAAAAAGCACAGAAGAAATCGAACAAATGGAAGCCGCTCTTGACGTTTCTTATCAAATGCATACAACGGCGATGAAAATATCGAAACCCGGCGTACTTGAAATGGAGGTTGCCGGCGCGATGGAGGGAATTGCCGTATCAAACGGATGCCGTCTTGCTTTTCCCACTATTTTCTCAATCCAC
>CAZJIR010000282.1:0-4523 GCA_964546095.1 uncultured Pirellulales bacterium | reverse complement strand
ATTACTTTGCCGATACTGTTTTTTACGGGTGTTAACACTATATCTGGCTTAATTCCCGGTCATTTTTCTATATGTTGTGGTCTTTATTTTTCGCAGGGAGGCGCTTAAATGTCGTACCAGTTCGACCCCGAGAATCCTTTTAGAACGAAGCAAGCGGAAATGAAAACGGCTGTAAACACAGAAGAGTCAAGGGGTTTGAAGATAGAGCATTTCTTTTCTACCCCGGGCGTACATCCATTCGAGCAGCTCGAATGGGAAATACGCTCGGCCAAAATTACAGGTGACGGCGGACAGGTAATCTTTGAACAGGACAATATCGAAGTTCCGGCATCCTGGAGCCAATTGGCTACAAAAGTTGTAGCGAGTAAATATTTTTACGGTGATATCCAGACCGGCCAGAGAGAACATTCAGTAAAACAACTTGTTCACCGGGTTTGTAAAGCAATCGCCGAGAGGGGCAGAAAAGACGGCTACTTCGACACAGGTGAAGATGCCGAGGTTTTTTACAATGAGCTGACATGGTTGTGCGTCAACCAATACGGAGCATTCAATTCGCCCGTATGGTTCAATGTAGGCCTTTTGGACGTCTATGGCGTGGCCGGAGGCAAACACAATTTCCACTGGGACCCACAGAGCAAACAAGCCACTCTCTGCGAAAACAGCTATGAGTATCCACAGGCATCAGCCTGTTTTATCCAGTCGGTTAAGGACTCAATGCAGGATATAATGCGCCTGGCAACAAGCGAAGCAATGCTGTTCAAACATGGCTCCGGTACAGGAACCGACCTTTCCACGCTGCGAAGCAGCAAAGAGAAATTATCTGGCGGAGGTAAACCATCGGGACCTCTGAGCTTTATGAGGGTCTATGACCAGATAGCAGCGGTAATTAAATCCGGAGGCAAAACCCGCAGAGCGGCAAAAATGCAGTCACTAAAGATTAGCCATCCTGATATCAAAGAATTTATTACCTGCAAAACCGAAGAAGAGCAAAAGGCCTGGGCACTTATTGAGGCCGGCTACGACGGCAACTATAATAACGAGGCGTACAACAGCGTCATGTTCCAGAATTCCAATCTTTCCGTCCGGGTAACCGATGAATTCATGGAAGCTGTAGAAAAAGACGCCACCTGGGCGACCCATACCGTAACAACAGGTGAAAAGATGGGAGAACATTCGGCACGCGAGCTAATGGAGCTTATTGCCGAAGGAACAAGGATTTGTGGTGACCCGGGATTGCAGTACCACAGCACTATCAACCGCTGGCACACCTGCCCGAATTCAGGGCCGATTAACGCTTCAAATCCGTGCAGTGAATATATGTTTATTGACGATTCAGCCTGTAATCTGGCCTCACTGAATCTTATGAAGTTTCGAAAAGAGGATGGCTCTTTCGATATCGAAGGCTTTAAAAAGGCGATTCGCATATTCATCATTGCTCAGGAGATTTTTGTCGATAACGGAAGCTATCCGGACAAGGAAATTTCTGTAAACAGTCATTTGTTCCGTCCGCTCGGCCTGGGTTTCGCCAATCTCGGTTCTCTTATGATGAGTCTGGCGCTTCCTTATGACTCCGAAGAAGCTCGGTCTATTGCCGGGGCAATCAGTGCTATCATGACCGGCACCGCCTATACGGCAAGTACTGAAATAGCCGAGATAAAGGAGCCTTTCGAGCAATTCAACGAGAACCGCGATGCGATGCTCAAGGTTATAAACATGCATCGCCAGCATGCTTATGACATTCCGGAATCCCATTGCCCGGACTCTCTGCGCAACGCCGCAAAGGACATCTGGGACCAGGCCTTTGATGCCGGCACCAAGATTGGTTTCCGCAATGCTCAGGCTACCGTTCTTGCACCGACGGGAACTATCGGCTTTATGATGGATTGCGACACAACGGGCATTGAGCCGGATATAGCACTGGTTAAATACAAATTATTGGCTGGCGGTGGAATGTTCAAGCTTGTCAATAAGACCGTGCCGATGGCCCTCGAACAACTCGGCTACAGTGCAGACGAGGTTAAAGCCATCTGTGACTGCATAGATGAAAATGAAACCATCGAGGGAGCGAAAGAACTTAATCCGGAGCATTTACCGATTTTCGACTGCGCATTTAAACCGCGTAATGGAAAACGCTGTATTCATTATATGGCACATCTAAAAATGATGGCCGCAGTACAACCATTTATTTCCGGCGCCATAAGCAAAACCATCAATATGCCCAAGGAAAGTACAACCGAAGATATTACTGCCGCCTATACGGAAGGATGGAAACTCGGGCTAAAAGCAGTCGCAATCTATCGTGATGGTTCAAAGATGCTTCAGCCGGTCTCCACTAAAAAGTACAAGAAGGAGGCCAAGGCAAAAGCGGCCGCTGAGGCATCCGCACCGGCCAGGCCGTTCAGACGCAGGCTGCCGGATACCAGACACAGTATAACTCACAAATTCTCCGTTACGAGACACGAAGGCTACCTGACGGTGGGGCTGTATGAGGACGGCCAGCCTGGTGAATTGTTCATCACTATGGCCAAGGAGGGCAGCACCGTCGGTGGCCTTATGGACGTCATAGGAACATGCACTTCGTTGGCATTGCAATATGGTGTACCTTTAATCACGCTCGTGGACAAATTCAGGCACGCACGATTTGAGCCGTCAGGAATGACCTCAAACAGGGATATTCCCTTCGCAAAAAGCCTGATTGATTACATCTTCTGCTGGCTCGGCTGTCAGTTTATGCCCGGCTATGCAGATAAGAACACACCCAACCGAACGGCAATTTCCACACCGGCGGAAAGCAAAAATACAACAACCGCAAGAGAAGTCGTGGAAAAAACCAAAGACCTGGCCAAAAAAATTGCAGAAGTAAAGGCCGAGACAAAAACCAAAACAGAAACACTCGCTGATAAGAAACCGGCTCCCTTAACCGCAAGAGCAACTCAACAACCCTCTTATGTCCCAACAAACATATCCACTGACCCCGCAGACCGAATCGGAGTCCTGGTCGGCTCAACGGTTACTGAGACAAGCGGCTCATTACAAGCTGAAGCGAAGCTTTTAGAGCAATTTAACTTCCAGTTTTCACATTTCCCGGATGATGCCCCTGCCTGTGATGTTTGCGGCTCAATTACTGTCCGCAACGGCTCCTGCTACAAATGCTTCAACTGCGGAAACTCAATGGGCTGCTCATAAATTCACAAAACTTGTCCCCGAGAGCTGCCATCTCGGTTTTGCTACAGGGGATCTAAGCTCCTGACTTTGTTTTTCTGCCAGAGGTCATTCCGATCTTGCCGAGAAATCCGGTGCCGTTTGACGGATTTAAAATATTTGTCATTCTGAACATCGTGAAGAATCTCATCCCCAATAATCAATTGAATCTCCTGTTCTGAGTGTCATTTTTAGCTTGAAAATCTGACTTCTGTAGTATATATTCACCATAGAGATGATTTGATGTTAAAAAAATATAAACCTAAAAAGGACACTTTTTTTGGAATAGTATTTTTTTCATGCCCTCTAATAATTTGGATTATCTTTTTATTTCAATTTCATATTTCCATATTTTTAATTGCTTTGATCGTTACATTGTTTTTCCTATGGATATGGTTTGGCACAAGTTACCAGGTAAATGATGAATTATTTTATTATCAGAGTGGTCCTTTTAGGAAAAAGATACCTATAAATAAAATAATCAAAATTAATCGAAAAGTACGTTCATGGTCGGGTATGAGGCCGGCCTTAACATTTGAATATTTAAAAATCAGATACAATAAATATGATGATGTCTATGATGTCTTTATTGCTCCTGAAGATGAGGAAAAATTTATTGAAGACATCATAAAAATAAATCCTGATATTATCGTTGCAACTTGATTAAGCATAACAACAGCATGAAAAAGGACGGGCGATAATATGCCGTTTTTTAACGCCTTGTGTTTTTCTTAATTTTTGGCCTTAACAACCGTTTTCGTAATTAATTCGCCCGCCTCTTATACCGGTCGTTAGAATTTTCATAATTGAAACATCAAGAGATAAGATTGGTCTTTCGAGGATTTCTTTCTTTGAAAATATTTGTCCTGCCTTCGTTTCGGTACTATTTTTATTTACTTCGTTCTGCTATCCATCTCGCGAATAACATTTCTACCTTCGTTCGATACCATTTATATTTTCTTCGTCCTGCCATAAGGCATCTCTTGGGGAACTAACAGAGTATCTTCTCTTACTTATGTGCCTATAAGGCACCTCATATGGCCTCTGGCAGTCTTTTGTGTTTCTACTTTCAACTTTTCACTTTTCCCATCCTACCGCCTAAACACCCCATTCTTATGTCTCTTTGAACCAACCTAAAACTTAAAACTCAACACTTAAAGCTTTCTATCCCCCACGCCCGTTACGTCCTATAATATTTAGCTCGTTTTCAATACAATTATCCACGATTTACGAACAACAAACAACGTTCAACAGCCGAGATACGCTTCACAATCCACGAACAACAATCAACTAACAACGAACTATCCAAATCAAAGCCAATC
>CAZJIR010000281.1:1930-4546 GCA_964546095.1 uncultured Pirellulales bacterium | reverse complement strand
CGCATGAATATCCTTGGCGGGACAATATCATATTATTTGTTTGCCCATGACAGCTCTCAGGTAAGCATGTCCAGCGGTTCGATACGCGGATTGCAAGGCTCCGACAGCAGCCAGGTAAATATATATGGTGGATTGGTAGGAAGTTTGTATGGCTATGGAAGCAGTCAGGTAAGTGTGTACGGTGGAACGGTAGAAGTGGTGTTGGGAGCCTATGATAGTAGTGAGGTTAATGTGTATGGCGGGTCGATGGACTGGGTACTGAGAGCGAGAGACAATGGTATAATGACGATATATGGTTATGATTTTGCAGTGGATGGAACGGAAGTTGGTTTCTTAGAACTTAATAGTATATATGGAGGATTTTATAATGATGAACCTACTCGACATCTGGCAGGTACACTGCTAAGTGGTGAGCCGATTGATAATGATTTCTATATAGGTCATAATGCCAAAATAATCCTCGCTCCATCATCTGAAATCAAGCCCATCCCCGCTCCCTCTGCTATTTTGCTTGGTAGTATCGGCGTAAGTTTTGTTAGCTGGCTTCGCAGACGCAGAACAATTTAGTCTTCAAGGCCCTGCGGATATCTCGCTTTTTCCTTTCCCTCCGCACCGCAGGTTTTTTTATTTATTTTATCACGATGGAGTGTGTTATAATGATGATTAGCATACAGGACTACTTCAGGAAAATGTATATGGACTATCACGGGTAAATGGAGGTAAGTTATGAATTCCAAACGACACGCCTTTACCTTGATCGAACTGTTAGTGGTCATTGCAATCATTGCCCTTCTGATGGCCATCCTCATGCCATCGCTTCAAAAGGTGCGCAAACAGGCCAAGTCGATCGTCTGCCAGTCGAATCTGAAGCAGTGGGGGCTTGTGCTGAACTTCTATGCTGATGATAACAATGGCTACTTCATGGCCGGCTCAGGCACCTATTTCGAGTGGATGGAGCCGGCCGAGCCATACTACAAGGCCAGCGATATGCGATATTGTCCCATGGTCGGTGAGCGCAAGGACGTGGGGCAGGCGGATTGGGGCGACACGTTCATGCTCTGGCAATCCGGGGACTACAGCGGCAGCTACGGCATCAACGAGTTCCTTTACAATCCTCCTTCTGGTGTGCAAGAGCAATGGGGGGCCGCCACCACGATGAACTGGCGAACGAAGAATGTCAAACAGGCCAGTTACATCCCTGCTTTTGCCGATTGCCTTTGGGTGGGAGGCGCCCCGCACCACATCGACGAACCTCCTGAGTTCGAAGGACAGTGGAGCTACAGCTATGGGGATAACATGAAACGTTTCTGCCTTAACCGGCATAGTGAAGCGATTAACGTAGCCATGCTGGATTGGTCGGTCCGACATGTCCGTTTAAAAGGGCTTTGGCAACTGAAATGGAACCGGGAGTATGATGAGACGGGGCCGTGGACGAAGGCCGGTGGTGTGGTGCCGGAGAACTGGCCGGAATGGATGCGATATCTTCCCGATTGAAGGTCCACTCACATCGCTTAACCTGGAACCTGAGATAATCCCCGCTCCCACTGCAATTTTACTTGGTGGCGTCGGCGTAGGATTTTTAGGCTGGCTGCGCAGATGCAGAATGTTATAAATTATCTGTTCGCTTTGGGTGCGGTGATGAACGACATCAAAAAGCGGGGGGGACATGAAACATCAAGAACTTATTTTTCCTTGACTGTCTGCCATTAAAAAGATATATTGAAAAAGCGAGCGAATAGCATTATCATACTGAGCCTTTAAAGTTTCACTCTCGACAGGCAGAAATCTTTGTTAATTTAGCAAGGAAAAATGAAAAAACAAATATCATGCCTTTTAGTTTGTACATTAATCTTTCAGGCCGGTTGTGCCGGGCGTAAGGCAAATCCAATAGCACTAAAAATGCCGGGAGATGCGGATATGAGCTGTAGCGCTCTTCAGGCTGAAATGGCGAAACTTCGGGATGATATGAAAATCCTAAAACCAAAGACAAACAAGTTCTGGACAAATGCATTATGGCTCCCGATATCGGTGCTCATGATGGACATTAAAGATGCCGAGAAGAAAGAATACAACGCTATGCAAAGACGTCACAACCACTTGCTCATAATAGCCAAAGAGAAAAGTTGTGACTTCGCTGATTCGATTGAGCCTGTCAAAACGGTTAAATAATGAGAGGAAAAACGAAGTACGTGCACAAGCTCTGTTTTGATAGTTATTAAAAGTTAAGTTTATTCAATTATGAAAGGACAGAATCATGGCAGGGAAACTGAAAGGTCTTATTGCTGTTGTATCGGTCGGAATGTTTATCTATCTTGTGTCTTCAGGCAATACATCGGTGGCGGAGGATGGTGAGATTGATATTCAGGGACAGTTTGCCGGCGCCACGATTTCTGTTGAAGCCTCTTTAGTGGCGGTTGAACAGGATGTGCTGGAGGAAATTGTCGGCGGGTCGGGCATGCCGGCTCTGACCTCAATACCTCCGGAGAAGATTATGCGATGCGTTCGTGAAGACGAAGGCGGCCAGGTGATTTCTATTGTCAAGTTAGCCGCGGGCAATGGCTCTGCCGCAGAAATGAACACAGAGAAAAATGAACAGTCGAGAAGGAAGGATTCCGG
>CAZJIR010000281.1:0-1920 GCA_964546095.1 uncultured Pirellulales bacterium | reverse complement strand
GGTGAGGAAAATAATGAAAATGAAGGAAGAGAAACCCATGTTTCATTTCAGGTCATACCAAAGATTATCGGCATGAACAGGATTGCAGTCAGTTTTGATTTCAAACAAATCGTCTCAGAGAGTGCTTTCGTCTCAGAAGGCCAGGCAGAGGAGCAAAACGAAATAGTAACAGAGTTTGAGGTTTCCAGCAAACTTGTTCTTCGGCCGGGACAACCGAGAATTGTCGCTGCGACTCGGAAAGATAACGCAGTCTTTCTAATCATGGATGTTGATATATAGGCCGGACGCATTTTACGATGGAAATAATGAATTCAAAGAGATTATTAAAATCAGCATAGACGGTTTTGGAGAATAACAAAACGGTGGGGGCCAGCTTCCGCCTTCGCTAAAGCTACGGCGAGATAAATCGCCAAGATAAATCGCCGAGCCAAGCAAGCCCCGCTCTACGAACTTCGGCAAGCCCAGGGGCCGAACGTCACTTCACCTGACCGAACAGGAATTTGAACACAACAGACAAAAACAAATCGAGAGCATAAAAAAAAGACTGATAACTCCTCTCAGTTATCAGTCTCTGCTCTTCCATTGCCCCGTATCTCCCTCGGCCGTGACCTCTCCTGAATCATTGCCGTTAACGGCGGAAAAAAGGTTTTTTCTAATGAAAGGCTATACCGACGCCAATCTCAGCATTTTCAAGTAAATTCTTACGGTCCACTCTGACAACTTTACCGCTTTTTATGCGGGCAAATTGTCCTTTTTCCTTTGCCAGGCCTTCAGTACGTGGAAAATTGAGCTCCACGATATGGCCCGGTCTCAGGGGTGCCGTAACCGGAAGGGTAATATAGACACCCGTTTTGCTGATATTGCAACTTCGGCCATTAAAAAACCTGTTAGCTTCCGGTATCCAAACGCTAACAGGCCAGGAAACGCTGTTCCTGCTATCTTTGCGTTGCTCAATTAAAGCCTCCATATTGTTATTCTCCCTTAAATTAATAAAATATCAGTATAAATTCTTATCGGCAATGTTAAAATGGATAGATTAGTACAATTGGGCAATATGTTGATTTTCTTCAAAAAATTTTTTTTATAATGATTAAAATAATAGCTACTTTCTTTTTATCGGATGTTACGTGGAGGAAAAATGTTGGCTTTCTGTCGAAGATTAACGAATTCAAACGGTTGTGCGACTATAAATGAATAAATTTGTAGCTTATATCGTAGATGAACCTCAGGAAACAAGCACAAAATCTTTAAACGGGCTTGATACAAAGGCATATAGTTCTTGACGAGTGAGTTGCTGATTTGGTATAAATATAATAGGTTTTTACATCATAAATACTGTCCTGAGCGAGGTTTTATGGGCAGGTATTCTTTGATTCAGGCCCTCTGATATTTTGAAGTTTTTGCAATTTCGGTAAAGGAGGAGTTATTATGGGAGTGAGGAGTAGAGGTGTAATTTTAGCTTTGTTCTTTTCACTTAAAATATTCAACATTTCATTTACTAATCAAATTTTTGAAGGAGGACTGTCATGCGTAA
Organism: uncultured Pirellulales bacterium; assembly: GCA_964546095.1. Classification (GTDB taxonomy): domain Bacteria; phylum Planctomycetota; class Phycisphaerae; order Sedimentisphaerales; family Anaerobacaceae; genus NIOZ-UU13. The sequence continues at coordinate 386 of CAZJIR010000281.1, read as the reverse complement.
GAAATTGATTTATCTGACCGTTTTAGCTTTGGTGCTTTGTGTTGTAGGTAATGCCTCGGCAGATCTTGTGGCTCGCTGGAAGCTCGATGATGGTACTGGCACCACCGCCGTGGACTCTACCGGCGGTTATGATGGAACACTGGTTGGCGATCCAGCCTGGGTTGAAGGCATTTTAGATGGCGCGTTGATGTTCGACGGAGATGGTGACTATGTGGATTGCGGCAACGACCCTATATTCAATCCATCGGGCAGCTTCAGTTTCACTCTTTGGGCATACATTATGGACTGGGGCACAGGCTGGGCCCATACAATGTTCAGCAAGGGAGGTGACGCGGATAGAGGCGGATGGTCGTTACGAAGGTTTGAGGATGAGACCATCAACTTTA